>CBDVDL010000108.1:0-6633 GCA_965372735.1 uncultured Alphaproteobacteria bacterium
GATGACCGGAAGGAGTTCACGGGAACGCTGCTGATAGCACAGGATATCACCGAACAGAAAAAGACCGAGCGCGAACGCGAGCGACTTCTGCTACAGCTTGGACAGCGCGTCGATGAACTTTCAAGTATCTATTCCATCAGCCGGGTGATTGAAGCGAGTGATTCCCTGTCGGAATTGATGCAGGAGATTGCGGACCGAATTATTCCGGGAACCGTGATTCCCAATGAAACGTATGCGGCTATTAGTTTAGACAATGACATCTGGGAATCAAATCCGGGGAAACGTCAGCTCGATAACCTGCTTGAGGTTCCCATCTCTATCGAAGGAATCACGCGAGGGAGGATTGTTATCAGCAGACAAAGCGCGTATCCTTTTTCCAGCGGAGAAGAAAAGCTTTTGGGACGAATCGCCGAGAGTGTGCAGCGGGCGGTTTTGCGCAAGGAGCTGCAGGAACAGCTTCTCTTCGCTCAGAAAATGGAGAGCATCGGTACGCTGGCCGGGGGAATTGCTCATGATTTCAATAATCTCATGGTGGGAGTTTTAGGCAGCGTCGAACTTCTCGGCAGACAGCTTGGCAAGGGCCATTCCGCAGCTTCATTGCTAAAGACAATAGAAGAATCGGCAAAGCGTGCCGGCAAACTCGCGCGTCAACTGCTGACCTACGCGCGCGGCGGTGAGCATGAACCGAAACAGCTGAATTTGAATGAAGCGATAGAGAACCTGCTGAATCTGCAGGATAGATTCTCTGCGGAGGGCGTGCATGTCGAGAGTCATCTCGACCCTGATGTTGCGGTAATCAAAGCCGATCCCGCACAAATTCAGCAGGTGTTGTTCAATCTTTATACAAACGCCGCTGAAGCCATGCCTGACGGCGGACAGATTCGCATTGCGACGGAAAATGTTCTGGTGGATAAAGCCTTTGCTCGCACGCGCACGGGATTGAAACCCGGGCCGCATGTTTGTTTTACCATAGCAGATAACGGTTGCGGTATGGATGCGGAAGCGGTGTCTCGCATATTCGAACCCTATTATACGACGAAGTTTGACGGTCGCGGGCTTGGTCTGGCGGTGGTGTATGGTGTGGTGAGAAATCATAACGGTTCTATTGATGTGGAGAGCGTTGTCGGCGAAGGAACCACGTTTCGACTCTATTTCCCTGCAGCAAAAACTCTCGCCCCGGCAGCTCCCGAACCTTCTGTTCATACACCTCGCGCCGAAACAGCGACGATTCTGCTGATTGATGACGATGTGATGGTGCTGCAAATCGTTCAGCAGCTTCTGGAGACACTTGATTATCGCGTGTTAACCGCTTCCAATGGTCGGGATGCGCTGCACGTCGTTGAGACGTATGAGGACGAAATAGATATTGCGTTGCTTGATTTGGGGATGCCCGTCATGAATGGGCATGAAGTGTTTCCTTTGCTCCGGGAACGCCGGCCGGATATGAAGATTCTCATTTGCAGCGGTTATGCCGCCAATGGTCCGGCGAAAGAACTTTTAAAGCAGGGAGCCGCCGGTTTTGTCCCGAAGCCTTTCGATTTGGAGACGTTGTCGAATGCGCTTGAGGATGCGCTGAACGGCAGATCATCCCGCTGAAACGAGAAATATTCTTTCAGCTTGTAGGGTAGGTATCTGTGACCTGTACCCTGCGATGCCAAAATAGGGCGTTGCTCCCACTTGCAGAAGAATAACCGGGCAGGTCTGACACATGGAAACGGGTTTCGTGGTCTCAAAACTTTGAGCGATTCCTTCCGAATATGAAACCAATACCATTTTTCCAAGTTTTTCTTGAAGCAATGCTGAAGCTGAAGAGGTTTTTGCATGACAACGCATTTATTCCCAAATATAATAAATAGTTACGCTAAAAAGGGAACTGGAAAGTGTTCGGAAAGTTTTATAAGAAGGCCGTGGCGCATGCACGGCGGTTTTTTTCTCATCAGGAGTTACTAATGGAACGAAGAAGTCGTAATACTTTGAAAAATCTATTGATAGTCATTGGTCTCAGCATGGCGTGTGTTGGTTTGGGCGTCCTACTTTCCGCCAAATTGCACTGGACAGCGCCTTCGAACGCTGAGGAGGCTTTGCAAAGCATGACATCGCAGCCGACGGTAATCCCCGCTGTTGTTGGAGGCAGGAGTCCGTTTGTTGCCGTCGCAGATCGTGTTAAGCCTACGGTGGTCAATATCGTGACCGAGCGCAAGGTCGGCGGCACGGGAATGATGGATCCTTTTCGCATGTTTGAGGATTCACCGTTCTGGGAATTTTTCCACCGCGACCAAATCGACCCCAAGAAGCGTCAGAAGCCGCGTTCGTTCCGCGTGCCCAGCTCAGGCTCCGGGATAATTATCAGCCGCGATGGATATATTTTGACCAACAACCATATGGTTGAAGATGCCGCGGAACTGACCGTGAAACTATCCGATGGTTCCGAACATAAAGCAGAAGTCATCGGCGCCGACCCGGAAACTGATGTCGCTGTGATTCGCATTGATGCGGAATTCGACGCATCTCAGGTAGCGGTACTGGGCAATTCCGATGAGATTCAGATCGGAGATTGGGCGATTGCGATAGGAAATCCTCTTGGGCTGGACTGGACAGTAACCGTCGGTGTGATTTCAGCCAAAGGCCGGACGAACTTGCCCATTCAAGGCGGCGGACCCAGCTATCAGGATTTCATTCAGACGGATGCGTCGATTAATTTTGGCAATTCCGGCGGGCCGCTGTGCAACATCCGGGGGGAAGTCATCGGCATGAACACGGCAATTAATCCGTCGGGACAAGGAATCGGTTTCGCGATTCCGGTTAATCTTGCGACGAAGGTGGTGGAACAATTGAAATCCAGCGGCCGGGTGTCGCGCGGTTATCTGGGGATGCTTCCGCGTGAGTTGACGCCGGGACTAAAGGAAGCCACGGGGGTGAGCAAGAACACGAAAGGCATCTTTGTCGAACGGGTTGATCCGGGCACACCCGCCAAAGAAGGGGGACTCAAAGATGGGGATATTGTCATTGAAGTTGACGGCAAACCGATTGAAGATGTCACTCAGTTTCGGATGGATATTGCTGACCATCCGCCGAATTCAAAAGTATCGTTGAAAGTGATTCGCGATGGCAAAGATAAACTGCTGAACTTTACTCTTGCCGACCGCGCTGAATTTGCGTCCCGCCTTGGGCTTAAAATTCCCGGCGCTGAAGAACCTGAACAGGAGCCTTGGTTGGGAATCCGTGTCGAAGAACTCACGCCTACGAAAGCGCAGGCGATGAATCTGGAAGATGCGACAGGCGTTCTTATCAGTGACGTGGATCCTGACGGGCCTACTCGCAATAAGCTGCGCGCAGGCGATGTGATTATCAAAATTGACAAGCTGGCTGTCACGGATATGGATGATTACGTGAAAGCAGTTGGCAAGCTCGAAGGACGCAAACAGGCAATCCTCTTCCGCCTCATCCGTAACGGCGTGAAAACATTCGAGGCCATTGAACCGGAGTAGAGTCTCCAAGTGTTTGCCATATCGTTCTTGTTTTAAAACAGAAAAACCCCGGCGACTTGAAATCGCCGGGGTTTGCTATTGTTCTATCAGATTTGGATTAGTTGGATTCCCACCGCGCGCGTACAACTCTGTTTACAGAAACGAAATCATCGGGCCAGTAATTCGGATCCAAGAGGTCCGGGTCAAAACCCCAATCTCGATGAGCTTCGACATAACAGGAGGGCGAGAAAGCGCCGGTGGCTTGTTCACTTTGCCAGATACAAATGAGCGAGCCGCGATAGGTCAATGCGTGTCCCACCCATTTTTCATGCAAACGGATGAGATTTTCCGCGCCGCCGTTATAGTTGCCATTAGTAGTCAGGGTATTGCCGGTTACAACGCATGTGTTGACCGTGGTTTGAAAGGCAATTCGTGCGACCAACTTCTTGTCAGCTTGCGAGTCATCCCAATTGGTTGAATAGACATTAAATGCATCGCAGAGAATCGAAGCTGGCTGTTTGTTGACATTATTGTAATGTCCCTGGACATAGCAGGGATTATCGGTTGCAATGGTTAATCCGCTCGCGGGAAGTTTTGCCGCATTAAGAAGCCGCAGTGCCGCATCGGGTGATGTTTCTGAGAAATATATGACGCCATTGGCAGGAACCAGACCTGCGGCTGTCAGTGCGGCCACATCAAGATCAAACATATCCATGTACTTCTGTTCGCGACAATCGTAAACGGTCGTATGAGTCAAGACTCCCGCAGGCAATGTGATGATGTTTGTTCCACCGGAGTCCATGGCCATCCCATCGATAATAAGCAAACCAGCCTTGTAGTAGAAACGCGTTTGTAAAAGCGTGATATCGTCGCCAGCCAGACCGCGTTTGATGATGTCGATGGGGTTAGCAGGGGTTGGCAGAGGGAGAGGCAGAGAGTTTGCGAAATGAGCCGAGTCTTGCACGCGGCCATCCCAATCATCGAGACTCTTTGTCACCCAATTCGGGTGGCGACTATCGTAATCCAGATCTCTCCATATGCCTGTTTCGTTCGCAAATCTTGCCTTGCCCAAATAGGTTTGCGTTTCATCCTTGGGAGTGTTATAAATGTTTCCAGCCACAGTTACGTCGGCATCAAGGTTGAGAACGTTGCAGGAGCCCACATACAAGTTCCCATTCGTGTGGATTCGGCCACTATAATCCAACGGATAGCAAGGAAAGATCTCCAAATCACCGTCGTAATAAATACCGAATTGTCCAAGATTAATCGCTTGCTGATGGACCGTCACGGTGACAATTTTTTCGACGGTCGCATTATGGTTGGCAGCATGGGACTGAATCGTATACGGCTGGATGTCGGCGAGGCAACCCGCGAAAGGTCCGTTAGGGATTAGGTAGTCTGTCTGAAAAGGCTGTTTCGTAATTGTGAGACCGATGTACTGGTAACCGGGTGTAGTCGGTGCAGCGAATGCATCAAGTTCAGTCTGTGTAGGATACGGCGTTACTTGGACAAGATCCCTGAGCCATCTTTCCGCAACCTCGGCTCCCCCGTCAGCCCAATAAAATACCTGTATTTCGTGGACTATTCTGCGTGTTGAATCGGATTGATGAATCACTCTTCGTGCGGTTGTAGCAGTAGCAAACAGGAGTATGGTAAGCAGTATCACAGTGAGAACAAGAACCGCGCCTCGCTGATAACGTCGCTTTCGGATCGGTTTCATTTCTTCACTCGCTTTATATCGTGATTACAACTAAATCCCCTACACAAAAATAGCAGAAACTATACCATATTGCCTTGTACCGATAGCACTCTTTCCTTTCTATGTAACCTGTTACAATAAGGCTGCTTAGTGTTCTAATAAATCGGTATACATGTCGACAAATATCAGAGATACTCAACATTTGTCTTTCTCGGGTAATGACACCTCTACGATTGGAGAACTCTCACATTTGTTGGTACGTTCGCCGTTGGACAGGCAATTTGCAACGACAGTGCAATGCAATGCGCAAAGAGGTGTTGTTGCAATATTGAATGAACGGAGTTAGTTGATATAGATGGTCTCAAGGCCAAAATCAGAAAAATGCGAACAGAAAAATCTTACTCAAGGATTTGCACAGCTTAGAATGCGCAAAGCGTTGTACCGGAGTATCATTTGGTTGCTAATAAGACGAGCCCCAGCGAAAAATCACTGGGGCTTGTTTTATATCTGCGGTGTTGGCTGCTTGCAGCCTACTTATGTTCACGCTGCAAAGTTTAGAAATTAATGTGGCATATCCACCCAAAGAACAAGGATGGTTGCGCCGTTACGAGATGAAAAGGGGCCATGCGAGGTTCCCTTTGGGATAACCCGAAATGTGCCCGCGGAAAAAGTTTTGCCTTGACTCTCGTATTCTCCTTCAAGCACATAGTGGATTTCAGTGAGTACATGACCATGCTCACTCATTTTCCAGCCGGGTTCGAGTTTGAGCAAGATTGCTGTAATACCTTGCTCCTTGTCGGAAAGAAATTCTTTTGCCATTGCACCTGCGGCATGACGGTGGCTTTCCGCCCATTCAAGATCACGAGCATTGAGATTGAGTTCTTTCATGGCAAACTCCTTTTAGTTTTGTCGAAGTGAATCGATTATTATTCCTCGGAAGAGCGTTTCTTGGCGCTAATTACTTGCGTGCACTGATAGGAAGATATATAATTAAAACACAATCTCCAACGTCAGCTTTTCCGGACAAAATGAGCCGGGAGAAGATAGTCCGTTCCGTGATATTTAACTTTCACCAATTGTTTTTCTCGGAGCAATTCATTCACGGTTCCTGTCTCAGAAAAGCTGTTCTCAATTTCAATACCTTGTTCAAAGCGTAGAGGATGACGCGAGCCGATTTCCATTAGGGCCTCACGTGCGTTGGTGAAATTATCAAGGCCAAAGTTCCCGGACTCCGGAAATGCTATAGTTTCAGCCTGACCAAGAATCTCTTGCGCACGAAGGATATGTTCAGGAGAAGGAGGTTGAACCCAAGACTCTGCCGGCGGTCTGATGGGAGTGACGATATAGAGTCGGTTGGGTGAAATTTTTTCTACCGCTTTCCTGATGTCTTGCAGGGCTTCTTCGTTATCGTTAATTCCCGCGATAAGCATGACTTCCAACCAAATCTCTCCGGAGTACTCTTTACGG
>CBDVDL010000109.1:0-6579 GCA_965372735.1 uncultured Alphaproteobacteria bacterium
CGATACTGTTCTAAATAACGGAATTGTTCTGAAAGTTGAAGGAAAGCTTCGAAGGGGCTCAAGTTTCATAGTGAAATTGAAGATTATTTCAAACTCTCCGCGCCAGAAACGACTTCGAGTAGTTCCGTCGTAATCGCCGCCTGACGAGCTTTGTTATAGTGCAGCGTCAGCATGTCGATCAATTCGGCGGCGCTTTCCGTTGCGTTCTCCATCGCCGTCATCCGCGCTCCCATTACCGCCGCGTAGGATTCCAAGAGCACCCGCCAAAGCTGAACGTTCACATACTGCGGCAGAATCGCATCCAAAATCTGCAATTCGGATGGCTCGAAAATGAAATCCGTATGGCTTTCACCCGCTTCGAATTCATCCGGCATAATCGGCAGAAGCTGTTCACGAATAACGAACTGCTGAATCGCCGATTTAAATTCGTTGTACACCAGATAGACTCGATCAAGTCCGTGCCGTTCATAGCCTTGAACGATTATCTGACCGAGTTTGGCGGCATGGGAAAAATGAAGTTCGTTGAAAAAATTGGAGAGGGATTCTGCTATGTCGAAGTTGCGACGAGCAAAATATTCCGTTCCTTTTCTACCGACAGTGATGAGCGAAAATTTTGCCTCACTCTCTTCTTCCATCACCTTCTGCGCTTCGCGGATAATATTCGTATTGAAACTGCCGCAGAGTCCGCGATCTCCTGTGACAACGACAATCGCCACATTCTTCGCCGGTCGTTCATCGAGCAGCGGATGAATACTGCGATCCGTGCGCGCCGCCAATTCGCGTATCACCTGCCGCAGCTTCAGGGAATACGGCCTCGCCTTGATAATATTCTCCTGCGCATGACGCAGTCTCGCCGCCGCCACCATCTTCATCGCCCGCGTAATTTGCTGCGTTGAAGTGACGGAACTGATGCGACGTTTTATTTGCTTAAGAGACGACATGGATTATTTTCATGATTTTTAGTTCCGGCCGGATTACGCGCATTCGTAAATTGGGTCGTAGGGTCAGCGTCTGTGACCTGACCGTGTAAAGTAAGTCAGACGACCCACAAACGGACATGACAGGTCATGTCCCTACGGCTCGGTAAATCCTCAGGTTCCAAGAATTTTTATCGCGCCTAACTGCAGTTCCATTCCCTGTTCGTGCAGCGGCTGTCCCGCGCGTCCTAATGTCAGCAATCCGAATCCGAGATGCATCCGGTCAATCTTTACCGGAACACCGCACACGGCATAGACAAGCGTCCCATCCACCCAGACACTGATTTTATCGATAGCCTTCTCGTATTGAAGCGCATACTTATGCCGTTCTTCACCCAAGAGCCCTTTCCATGCTTCCGCAACTGCCGCCAAAGGAGTTTCATTTTCAGGCGCAAGGCTCATCACGACGGCTCCGGCAAGTGTTCCATTACTCACTGCGCCAAAAATAAAACCACTGCCGGCATCGCGCAGGAAAAAGCCCGCCATCGCATCACGCAGAACCACAGGATCATTGTTAAAACCGCGCACAGTAAATTCCGTTTCGATGGTCAGCACACCGCTTTCCGGTACGTCAATCGGTTCCTTGCTGGTCACAAAATGCTTAAAGTCATCCAAAGGCGATGTGTCGGCCTGGCGAGTGAACGGATTGACGCGCAGCGTCGCCGCGCCTTCTTCAACTTCCACCTCCGCCGCCGGTTCTTCAAATCGATACGCGTCCGCATCTGGTATGGGTGTTTCAAGAATCTCCCACTTATCTTCTTGCAGCTCTTCCGCTGCCCAATCTTCAAAAATCATATCTGTATCCTATGTTGGTAATAGTTAAAACTACGCCTCGACTGAAAATGCCTCTTTAAAATCCTCGGTAAGCTTTTTGAGCTGCGCTTCGAGTTCATCATCCAATTTCTTTTTCTCGGTGATGGCTTTGAGCACCGCCGTTCCATTCGATGCGAAATAGCGCATCATTTCGTCTTGACAGCGCTTGACTTGACTAAGCGGAACATCATCTAAATAGCCGTGCGTTGCCGCCCACAACATCGCCACCTGTTTCTCCATCGACCACGGGGTATATTGTCCCTGCTTGAGAACCTCCACGAGTCGCTCGCCGCGCGTGAGCTGCGCCTGCGTTGCTTTATCAAGTTCCGAACCGAACTTGGCGAACGCCGCAAGTTCTCGATACTGCGCTAAATCCAATCGAAGCGTGCCTCCCACCTGCCGCATCGCTTTGCTCTGCGCATTTCCTCCGACACGCGAAACGGAAATTCCGACGTTGATGGCCGGACGGATTCCCGAATAAAAAAGCTCCGTCTCCAAAAATATCTGACCGTCGGTAATGGAAATCACATTCGTGGGAATATACGCGGACACATCGCCTGCCTGCGTTTCGATAATCGGCAGCGCGGTCAGACTTCCGCCGCCAAGACTGTCGGCAAGTTTCGCCGCGCGCTCCAAGAGCCGTGAATGCAAATAGAAAATATCGCCCGGATACGCTTCGCGTCCCGGCGGCCTTCGCAGCAGCAGTGACAACTGCCGGTATGCCCACGCGTGTTTTGTTAAATCGTCATAAACACACAGCGCGTGCCGCCCGTTGTCGCGGTAATATTCACCGATGGCCGCTCCGGAATACGGCGCCAAAAACTGAATCGGCGCTGGTTCATCCGCTGTCGAAGAAACGATAATCGTGTGCTTCATCGCTCCCGCGGCTTCAAGCGTCTTGACGACCTGCGCGATGGTCGATCCTTTCTGGCCGATGGCGACATAGATGCAGACAACACCCGAGTCTTTTTGATTGATAATCGCGTCAATGGCGATAGCGGTTTTGCCGGTCTGACGGTCGCCAATAATAAGCTCGCGCTGACCTCGCCCGATGGGAATCATCGAATCGACCGCTTTCAATCCGGTCTGCAGAGGTTCCTTCACAGGCTGGCGCGTGATAACGCCCGTGCCCTTGCGTTCGACGGGATTGAAGTGCTTAGCGTTAATCGGCCCTTTCCCATCCATGGGAAATCCAAGAGGATTAATCACGCGACCCAGCAGCTCGTCGCCCACCGGCACTTCGACGATGCGTCCCGTGCGTTTGACTTCATCGCCTTCTTTGATGAGAGCATCCGAACCAAAGAGCGCTATGCCGACATTGTCCTCTTCGAGGTTCAACGCCATGCCGTACACCTCATTGGGAAACTCGACGAGCTCACCGGCCATTACTTTTTCGAGGCCGTAAACACGAGCAATTCCGTCACCGACATAAATCACCCGACCGATTTCATCCACCGCCGTTTCGGCGCGGAAGCCGGCAATTTGTTCTTTTAGAATACTGGTGATTTCTTCAGGTCGTATATTCATTTCGTCTCCGAATTATCAGGATATACCATCCGAATGTCTTTGAGCCTTCAAGACATTTTAAACATTTTACCAGCGGTGAAGCGCTACGTAGCCGCGAGCGCCTGACGCATTTCGAAAAGTTTTCGCCGGAGGGAACTGTCTTCGATTTTATCAGGCCAACGAACCCGCATGCCGCCGATGAGCGCGGAATCCACTTCCCATGTCACCACAGGATTTTTCTCCGTCCGCGCTTTCAGGTAGCGCGAGATAGTCTCTTTCATGCGAGCATCCGCCTCCGCCGCGGTCGTGACCGTCACCGACACCTCATGCTGCTGCTCTTGCCAGAGCATGTCGAACGCGCTGATGACTTCCGGGAGAATTCCGATGCGTCTCTTTACCAGCAGGAGCTCAAGAAAACGCTGCGATAGATCGCTTAACCCATCGCTGAACGCGCTCTTGATAAGCTCTCGCTTCTGCGCCATGCCCATCGCCGGAGCGGAGAGAACGTCTATGAACGCAGGTATCGCAGCAAGCACGTCAGCAAGCAGCTTCACGTCCGCGCGTACCTGTTCCAGTATGCCTTGTTCTGCCGCCACTTCAAAAAGCGCGCGCGCATAGCGTCCGATCAGTGGTCCCGAGTGCATCAGGAGTCTCCCCCGAGGCTCTCTTGAATCAAGCGCTTATGATCCTCGCGCGTGATGATGCGTCCCAAGAGCTTCGATGAAGCTTGAGCGGTCAAATCCGCTACTTCTTCCCGCAGCCGTTTTCGAGCGGCTTCTTCTTCGCGGCCGATTTCGGACTTTGCGCGCTCAATCATCTGTTGCGTCTCGTCCCGCGTCTTCTGGAGGCTCTCTTCGTTCATGCGCGCTCCGGCTTCCTGAGCTTCCTGAATGATTTTCGACGCTTCTTTTTTAGCGCCCGCAATCTTCTGCTTGTGCTCTTCGAGCAGGACGGTGGATTCTTCGCGCTCGTGGCGTGCTGTTTCCAAATCATCTTTGATGGAATTCTCTCGGTCGGCAAGCCCTTTCAGTATTGGCTTCCACGCGAATTTCGAGAGAATCCACAGCAGAATCAGAAACGTGATAATCGTCCAGAGAATCGCTCCCGGATTCAGGCTGATAATGTTTTGCAATCCCATGTGCTTTTCCTCTTCCTTCATAGAAATCAGCAGACAGATGACCGCATTAAAAAACGCCACACCTTCGATAAGCGCCGCTGAAATCAGCATCGCCGTTTGAATCTTGCTGGCGGCTTCCGGTTGGCGTGCAATGCCTTCCATCGCACTGCCGCCGATGCGACCGATTCCCAGACCAGCGCCGAGAGTGACGAGCCCGGCTCCAATACCGGCACCCACAATGCCTATGGCCATTCCTTCCATAACAAACTCCTTTTGCCAATGTGCTTTAAACCAATCCCGCCGATGCGTATCTCCAGATGCGCCCGGAATGTAGTAAACACTATTTTCCGCCGTTGTGGGTCTCCAGACTCGCAATGGCGGTATTTATTTTACGATTTACAGAATCAATTCAATTCCGGCCGGGTTACGCGCGATAATTTCATCGGTTGGTTTTACGGGAACCAGCGCTGAACCCGGCTCGGCGGGATTTTATTCACCGGGCGGGTGACACACCCACCACGGCGAGATTTTTAATGTGATGGATGCATACTCATGCCGATAAAGACAGAGGACAGCATCACAAAAATATACGCCTGCAAAAACCCCACGAAAATTTCAAGCATTGTAATCGCCACTGCGCCTGCAATGGACAGCGGTGCAATGAGTGGCGTCGCAATCAGTCCCAAAAACGCCGCGACGACCGCATGCCCGCCGAGCATGTTGGCAAAGAGTCGCATCGTCAACGCGAACGGTTTGATGAACAGGCCGATAATTTCAATCGGAATAATAATCGGCATCACGAATATCGGCACACCCGGCGGCACAAACGTCTTCAAATAACCGATAGGTCCATTTTTGACGATTCCCATCACAATCATCAGCAGCAGCGTCAGCAGCGCCAGTCCTGCGGTGACATTAATATTCCCCGTCGGGCTGGCTCCCCACGGAACAAGCCCCATCAGATTTCCGAATAGAATGAAGAAGAAGAGAGTCAGGAAATACGGCAGGAATCTGTCGCCTTCTTCCCCCATATTGGGACGAACCACATCATCCCGAAGGAAAACGACGATGACCTCAAAGAAATTGGCAAGACCGTGAGGGACAACTTGTCGTTTGCGAAAAGCTGTTGTAATCAGCAGAATCAGCAAGATAGCCGCAATGACCATCATGAGCATATGCTTGGTCACTTGCAGCGTTATGCCCGCGACGTGCAGCGTTGGCAGGGGAATGTGCAGACCGAAAATCTCGTAGTCCGGAGTATCTAATAGGTGATGTTCGAGGGTAAGAACAACCGCCGCACTCGCCCCTTCCGCTTCATGACCGGTCTCTTCCGAACCCTGAACCGGATACATCGAGACAAACAGACATAAAAGCGCGACAAGAGTTAGATTCGGAAATTTGAAAAACGTTTTCGTAAAACCGCGAATAAAATTCATGTATTCGAAATATCTTCTGATGGATTTTTTTTATCAGGATAGATGCGATGAATCTGCCGCACCGTCCATCCGATTTCTACGAAGAGGACAACCATGTAGCTAATAAGGAATGCCCATATAAAAGGCTTAAGCGGAATCGTCGAAAGGCGCGCAAGTCCCCAAATGCCGCCGACTCCCAACAACATTTTAATACCGAATCCAATCCCCCAAGCTTTGAGCAGCGGTATCGGTCCCTTGGAAATCGCCCGCGCAAAAAACAGCCAAGCGGGCAAGGATATTAAAACTGCAAAGAGAATACCACTGAGGACAGCCAACATCATGGTGATGAGTTACTTTCTTTCTCGCGCTTCTCAAGTTCCCTGACTTTGCGCACCAGATACCAGAAACTTCCTCCCACTCCCCAGAAGACACCAATCAACATGAAGAGCGGTTGTGTGTGCAATTTTCCATCCAGCCATCGCCCTGCAAAAAACCCGAGCAGAACCGCAACTGTGAACGTCAGCCCGATGTTGACGAGCGTAGTCCACTGCTCCTGACGGCGCTTCTGCTTATCCGGTCTCACCAGAGAACTCAGGATTTTTTCGACGCTGCTTCCGGTTCCAGAACCTTATTCACGAACGACGAGGTGGGCTTCTGCACTTTCTGGTTTTCGCCCATACTGCTCTTGCCGCAGAAAATCGCGCCTTCGATAATCACCAGCCGAGCGGTAATCAAGTCGCCTTCGAGGCGA
>CBDVDL010000110.1:0-6425 GCA_965372735.1 uncultured Alphaproteobacteria bacterium
GCCGTAAGGTCCTGGTCCTTCATCTTTGAAAGTGTAAGGAGTGTCGCTTATGTCTAGTTTTGATGAAACGATGGGAAACAGCCGGATCTTCCTGACTTACAGCCTCGCCATGTCCATGCTTGGGAAGTCCGCCCAGATTTTGGCTGAACGAGGCGGAGATCCAAAAGCTATGAGCTTTATTACAACGGGTATAGAGCTTTTAGCGAAACAATTGCGTGACTATGCTGATAACAAAGATCTGGAGGAAAGTGCCGAAGCAGAATTGAACAAGCTTTGTAAACTACTCGACATCCGCCGCGCCTAAGTCGATTTCGCCAACCATACACCCGTACCGTTTACGATATTTTCAAGGAAAGCCGAGAGATTCTCTCGGCTTTTCCTTATGGTGCGTTAAGTTCGCTGCATCTTCCGCAGCTTCTTCTCCATTTGCTGAAGAACTTTCTGAGCGACTCTATTGGGAGTTGTCCGCCCGTTTTCCCAGCGATTCACCGTCGCAAAGGTCACCCCAATCTCATGGGCGAAGTTCTCCTGAGTCATGTTCATACTCATACGAAGTTCGCGAATGCGATCGCGATTGAAATCATCCACGCCATTGAGGCGTCGGCGAATATAGGTTCGGGGTAAAACTTGGGGCATGGTCAAAATCTCCTTTATGGTTCAAAAAATCGTTGCAGTCTCGTTGGCAGCTTCCGGTGTTTTTATCAGATATCTTCTATGTTTCGTGCTATAAAGTAAGCAAGGCCTGTGCCAAGCATTTCGCGCTCATTTTCCACCTTCTCGCATCTTCCTAACCCTTTGAATATATTGCTATTTGAGAGGTTGGTGCGAATTGAATAAAGCTCTAACGCGGTAGGCAAATATTACCAAAGAGCCGAAAAAAAAGCCCCAATCTTTTCCGGATTGGGACATTCTTAAAAGCGTGAGAGGAACTCTCTATCGGAGCCGTTTTCGTTTTTTCAGGTATTGAAACAGCGCCGTATCGAAAGGCGTGGACGTATCCAAAAGGTTGTAATCCACAAGCTGTTCGCGACAGCCGCGTTTCAGCGTTTCGATAAATTCCTCAAGAAGTCGGCGGTAGTCTCGGCGGATGTGCCAGGGTTGAGTGGGCATTTCTTCGTCGGTTTCCATATCAATAAACCGGCTGTCCCTGCGGAAAGCGAAGCGCCGTTCCATCGGATCGAGAATATGAAACACGAGGACTTCGTGGCCGTCGTGCCGGAAATGGCGAAGCCCCGAAAGAATTTTTTCAGGCTCATCCAAAAAATCAGACAGGACAATAACCAAACCGCGCCGATGAATACGTTCGGCAACAGCATGCAGATTTTTGCCAATATCCGTCCTGCCGGATGGGCGAAGATTTTCCAAATGAGACAGCAGAACATTCAAATAGCTTCGCATCGAACGCGGCGGCAGATACGTGCGCAATTCCGTATCGTAATAGACCAACCCAACAGCATCCCGCTGCTGAATCATGAGAAACGCGAGCGCCGCTATCAGGAAACTCGCATACTGGAGTTTTGTAACCGAGACTGTTCCATAGTCCATCGATTTCGAAATGTCGAGCAGCAAATACGTTTTTAAATTGGTCTCTTCTTCGAACTCCTTCACGTAAAATCGGTCGGTCTTTCCGAAGACCTTCCAGTCCACATGCTTCAAAGGATCGCCCGGCATGTAGGGGCGATGTTCGGCGAACTCCACCGAGAAGCCATGATAGGGTGACTGGTGCAAACCCGCGACAAATCCTTCGACAACCATGCGCGCTCGAAGCTGCATATTCTTGAGTCGTGAGACGACGTCCGGTTTTAAGTATTCGCGTGTGGAAGCCATTCGCTGAAAATACCTACTCTCTTACGCTTGCTTCATCTCAAGGAGTCGATTGACAATTTCCGGAGCTGAAACGTCATCGGCTTCCGCGTTAAAGTTTGTGACAAGACGATGGCGGAGAACCGGCAGTGCGACATTCCGCACATCTTCAATTTCCGGTGTCGGGCGACCGTCAAGCGCCGCGTTCGTTTTGGCGCCCAGAATCAAGTATTGAGAAGCGCGCGGCCCGCAGCCCCAAGCGACATAGTCCGTAACAAAACTCGGCGTGCCATCCAATTTCGGACGAGTCCGGCGCACGAGTTCCACCGCGAATTTAATAACGTTGTCCGCTACAGGAATCCGCCGTACCAGCGCCTGCAAGTCAACTATCTCCTGACCGCTAAGCACCTTATTCACCGGCAGAGAATAGCGGCTCGTTGTCGTTTTCACGATTTCATTTTCTTCGTCTGACGACGGATAGTCCACCCAGAGGTTAAACATGAAACGGTCAAGCTGCGCTTCGGGAAGCGGATACGTTCCTTCCTGCTCGATGGGGTTTTGCGTCGCCAATACAAAGAAAGGTTCATCCAGCGTATAGGTCGTTCCCGCCGCCGAAACTTCATGCTCCTGCATCGCTTGTAAAAGCGCCGCCTGAGTTTTGGGCGGAGTTCGGTTGATTTCGTCCGCCAGAACGATATTTGCGAATATCGGTCCTTCAACAAACTTGAAGGTTCGTTTACCCGTTGCTCGATCTTCTTCGACGATTTCCGTGCCGGTGATATCGGACGGCATCAAATCCGGCGTAAATTGAATCCGGCTGAATTTTAAATCGAGTACTTGCGCCAGTGTCGAAATCAGAAGCGTTTTCGCGAGGCCGGGCACTCCAACCAAAAGGCAATGCCCGCGCGCTAAAAGGGAAACCAATAATTCGTGAACAACTTTTTCCTGCCCAACAATCACTTTGCCGATTTCTTCTCTCAGTTTTCCGTGGGCGGTTTTCAATGAGCGAAGGATTTCCAGATCAGAAGGGGAAGCGTTTGACATCAGAGCTCCAAATTTCCAGATAGAACTTGATTTTAGAAAAACATCTGTCTATATTGATGAAGGATTCTTCAGAGTAAAATTATGAACAACCTCAGAGATTTAACGCTCAGCGAGCTGGAAAGTTTCCTGACCGGTATGGGTCAGCCTGCCTACCGTGCACGGCAAATTTATCGCTGGGTCTTTGCGGCGAAAGCGCGTCATTTGGATGAAATGACCGACCTGCCTCAAGACCTGCGAAGGGAACTATCCCAAACGTTTCAAATCGACACACCCCGTATCGCCCATCTTTCGCCCCGTGCGCCGGATGGGACGAGGAAATATCTTTTTGAATTTCAAAGCGGTGACCGTGTTGAAGCGGTTTATCTCCCCGGACCTTCCAGCGCGACAGTTTGTATTTCCACGCAGGTCGGATGCAGCCTGAACTGCGAATTCTGCGCGACCGGTCGGATGGGTTTCTCGCGGAATCTCTCTGCGGGAGAGATGGTCAGTCAGGTTTTTGAAATCGAAAAAGAAGAAAATACACAAATCAGAAATGTCGTCCTGATGGGGATGGGCGAACCATTTTACAATTTCGACGCTGTCATGAAAGCCCTGACTCTCTTCACCGATTCGAAAGGTATCGGTTGGTCCGCGCGGCGTCTCACCGTCTCGACAATCGGCATCGTTCCCGCCATCGAAAGAATCACGCGTGAAGGGATGAATGCGAAACTTGCGATTTCCCTGCATGCAACGAACGACCAGCAACGCTCTCGAATCATCCCTATCAATAAAACGTATCCGCTGGAATCGCTGATGAAAGCTCTGCGGGCGTACTCTCATGTGACGCGCTACCCTATCACATTCGAGTACATCCTTATCAAAGACCTGAATGACCGGCCGGAAGATGCAGAGGCGCTGTCGCTGCTTGTGCAAAATATTCCGGCCAAGATTAATCTTCTTGGCCTCCACCCTACCGGCAGCACATGGCTGCCTTCCCCTCAAGAAAGAGTCGTCGCTTTTCAACAAAAACTGCGCGCCACCGGACTGAACGTTACACTGCGCACCAGTCGAGGATTGGAATGCAATGCCGCTTGCGGGCAACTGGCGACGCCAATTTCTTCCTCAGTCGCGACGGGTTCGACGAATCTCACGGATGACATCAAGGAGAAGCGTACGCGCTAAGGCATAAGCGGACTTCCCTTTCACGACGGCATCGTTCAGAAGCTGCTTTCGTTTCGCGGTCCAGAACGCTCCGAGAATTTCGTCATCCACAACCCGTTGGTATTTTTTGAGCCCGCGTTCATACCGGCGCTTATCCCAGAGTTCTTCCTGTTTGAGATAATCGACGTGCTTGGTGAGAATGTCACTGAGTTCTTCGACGCCTTCTCCCGTTGACGCAACGGTTGAAAGAACCGGCGGAATCCATCCCTGCCATTGTCTGAGGTTCATCACGGTATCGATTTCAATTGCGAACCGCGCTGCGCCCTCTCGATCCGATTTGTTAATCACAAACAGATCGCCAATCTCCATCAAGCCTGCTTTCATCGCCTGAATTCCGTCACCCGATTCCGGCACCAGAACCACCATCGTCGTATCGGCATACTGCACGACTTCCAGTTCCGACTGCCCGACGCCGACCGTCTCGAAAACAATCCGGTCGAAACCGAACGCATCCATGACGTCCGCCATTTCTCCCGCTGCTCGCGCAAGTCCTCCCAGACTGCCGCGTGTCGCAAGCGAGCGCACAAAGACTCTCGAATCCAAAGAAACACTGGTCATTCGCACGCGATCTCCGAGCAGAGCTCCCCCCGAAAAAGGGCTCGTGGGATCCACAGCCAATATGCCAACTTTGAGGTCTTCCTTGAGCCAGTGCTGAGTGAGTTTGGTCAGCAGTGTAGATTTTCCTGCTCCCGGAGGACCTGTCACACCAATACGAATCGCATGGCCGATGTTATCACTTATTCCCGTAAGAAACGGTAACGCTTCGGGTGAACGGTTTTCGATGAGCGTTAACGCGCGCGCTAAAGCAGTTCGAGAGCCGTTTTTAAAATCCGTCAACAGGGAATTCATCAATCAGAGAATTATTTTTCAGTTTTCAGATATTTTATTTACGGCTGAAAGCACGGCCGAAAAAAGATCGGGTTCGGTATCAATCGAAAAATCAAAATGCTTCCGTCCGTCCGCATGACCGTATTCCATCTGTGCACCGCCTCGAAAAAGTCCGATGGAAGGAATACCGAGCGCCACAGCGAAATGGCGAGGCCCGGAATCCATCGACAAAAACCAGGAAAGCGTTCTCAGGCAAGCCCCGAGTTCCCAAATCGGACCGGTGAAACGATAGTGACGAATACCGGGCTCTGTGACCTGTTCTTCGTCGGGACCTGAAAGCAAAACGGGAGAAAAACGCCGCGGCTTTTCTTCGTCGAATTCCCGATAGAAATTCAGGAAATTCTTCATAGCGAGACGCTTATTGTAGCGGCCTCCCACCCAGAAACCACAGAGTTTCTCTTCCGCGCCTACTTGGAGCGTTTGTCGAAATTGCGACGCAAGAAATTCATGCCCCGGCGGTAAACTGAAACAAGGTAAAGAAACCGGCGCTTGAATTCCCATTGGCTGAAGCAAGAGAAGCTGTTCTTCAATATAGGAATGCGGTTTGGGCGCAGGAATTGTTACATTCAGCAGACGCTCGCTTCCTTCTCGCGCAAAACCCAATCGTACTCGCGCACCTGAAGCACTCGCAATCAGCAGATTCGTCGTCGAAATCGAGCGCGGATGAGCCGAATCAATGGCAAGATCCCATCGTCGCTGTCGAAGTCTCCGTATCCAAGGCGGAAGCCGCAACGGATTTCGAGCCATCTTTGTCTGTGGAAAAACGATCACCTCGTCAACGAGCGAACCGGGGCGGTACAATTCCGAAAAAACCTCCCCCACGAGAAGAGTGATGCGCGCTCTGGGCAATCGTTCTCTCAGCGCACGCAAGAGGGGCTCAATCAGAACAAGATTCCCGAGGCGGTTGTCTTGCCGCACGACGAGAATTTCCCTGCATTCGTCCGGCTGCAAACCATCCACATTCGGCGGACGAAGTCCCAACCGGGCAATCGACAAAAATCCTTTTTTGCCGAATTGCTCTATTCTTTTAAAAAGCGATTGCAAAATGACACGCGCATTAACGGAACATTTTCATTTAAATAATTCGTAATCTGACTTGGGATACTATGTTGATGCAGTGGTTTTCGATTCAAGAAACCGACGTACTTCCGGTAAGAGATACAAGCCATCCAGCTCGTTCTTCTTCAATGCCTGCGAAAAAATCTCGATTCGTTCTTCGACATTCAATTTTTTATTGATAATCACCATCTGCTCGCCGGAAAGGAGACACGCTCCCCCTTTGAAATTCCCCTTTTCCTGTCGGATCTTCCATCCCAATCGAATCAGGGCATTTTCAAGTTCAATACAGAGTTTCTCTGCTTGCATTTCTTTAACAACGTAAAATAATTACTGTGTTCTCTCGCTCTCAAAATTCACAATGAAGCTCTCCGCGCGCAGCTTAGAGATGCTTCGTTTCTTTGCGTCGCTCCAACTCAACAACAATCTCGCGC
>CBDVDL010000111.1:0-6313 GCA_965372735.1 uncultured Alphaproteobacteria bacterium
TACGCGGGCGCGAGTCCTAATCCAAAATAGGAGATTGGCGCATGGAGATAGCAGTAATCGAACACCTAAAGCTGATTCAAGGTGTCGTGAACAGGCTCGCTCAAAATTCGTTTACCTATAAAGGTTGGTCGATCACAATTGTAGTCGCGATTTTTGCGCTCGCTGCGAAAGAGGCTACGCCGGTCTACCTTCTCGTGGCGATTTTGCCTGCCGTTACCTTTTGGGGTTTGGATGCATATTATCTGCGACAAGAGCGCCTTTTTCGAAAGCTATATGACGGGATCAGAAAGGCCGACAATCGCTCCCTCGCCGATGGCTCATTCACGATGGACACAAGTCCGTACATCGGCGACGTGCAGACATGGCTACGCACGTGTGTCTCCGGAACGATTTTTTGGCTGTATTTTCCAATGTTGGTAATCGTCCTTGTTGTTTTCGCTATCACTAATCAGCCTAACTGCTGTTGTGTATGTCGCTAACTTATCAAAGGAGTAACGTAATGGCTCGAAGTATCTTTGTTAGTTTTCACTACAATCGCGATATATCACGCGTTAATGTAGTGAGAAACAGCTATGTCGCCAAAGGAACCTACACAGACGCAGGCTACTGGGATCACAGTCTGTGGGAAGAGACCAAGAAGAAAGGTTCTGAAGCAATTAAGGCCCTGATCAACAAGGGTCTAAACGGAACCAGCGTTACGGTTATTCTAATCGGCGCGGAGACTGCAAGTAGGCCGTGGGTTAAGTATGAGATTGAGAAGAGCATCGAGCGCGGGAACGGTTTGCTAGGCATACACATCTGCAACATCAAGAATCTTGAGGAAAGAACCGATTTGGCAGGAAAAAATCCTCTCTCTAACTTCAACGTAACTCAGAATGGAATCAAGAAACAGGCATTTCTCGTATACCCATCATATGATTGGGTGAAGAGCGACGGCTATAACAACTTTGGGACGTGGATTGAAGCCGCCGCGAGGATCGCGGGCAAGTAGTCAGAACCACAAGGAAATCGTCATGCCAAAGAAACCATCAAACCACGGTAAACCGTGGACACCCTCAAAAGTGAAGCAATTAGAGAAGCTCGCTGACGGTAACACACCGACCGGGTTGATTGCGTATAAACTCGGGCGCACCGAGGATGCTGTGCGTTCAAAAGCAAGCGATGAGGATATTTCCCTTAAACCGACGAATCAATCTCCATACGGTCCACGCAAGAAAAAGTAGAATATCCTTTTTCTTGAGCGCTGTTGCTTTCGCTGTTTGCGCAACTCCTTTTTGTGAAGTTCGAGGATTTGCGTATTCTTGCCATACCTCTATGTAGTTGGGTGGTATGGACTACTAAACCCAACTTCCCGGAGTTGTCCACCAGTACTGGTGGATTGCAGCCGACCCTTGATTTCAAATACAACCGCGCAGGGCAGATGCCCTGCGCGGTTTTTTATTGTAGCAGCCTTCAAGGGGCTGAAGCCCCTTGTTTGAACAAGGTGGGTCGCTTGAGGTCGCGTCCGTAGTTGTTCAGCCGATTTGTGGGATGATAGAAAGATAATCGTTCTGACAGACTGCGCAAACGTTGCACAAGGTGCACAGGTCAGCAATATGATGTCGGCTGTTTTTATTGGATTTACACAGGGTGAAGTTGCGATAGAATCGGGTATAGAAGTTGCTCAAAATAATTAGGATAGGTTTGTTATATCCTGTTCAGTAAGCGTAGATGTCTGGCTTGCATTTGGACTGGAAATTCCGTATTTTTAATAGATAGATTTTCATTCGAGAAAGCGGATATTCATCCGTTTCCTTTCGCTTTTTGTTTGAAGGAGGTTAAGAAATGTTACCGCGAGAGAAGGGACAGAAGGGTTTTACCCTAATCGAGATTCTGATTGTGGTTGTGATTGTGGCGATTCTGGCGGCGATTTCGGTGCCGATTTATGTCGAGTATGTCCGGAGTGCACGCGCTGCAGATGCGCAAGCCACCATTGGCGCTGTTTGGAATGCCTCACAGATCTACGCGCAAGACCTTGGTCGTTATCCCGGTTCAGTTGAAGAAATGGAGCGGCAGGGATATTTGACTATCCAGGCAGCTACCCGAATTCAATGGACATTCCAGCTTGTCGGAGACCCGATTACCTCAATTATGGCTACATCCACGGCGCGTATGCGAGGTGGAGAAGGCAAAACCGTGACGTACAACACGCTGGACGGCACGTTCTCCGGTTACGGATTCCCTGTGGAAGATGAGGGAACCGGCGGAGCTATCGGAACTCAATAGCGCGAGCCTACTGTAGTTTTGCCTGAAAACCCGACCGGTTTAGGTGGGGGATTTTGCCTTTATGGAACAGAAGGAAGCTTCAATGGTGACTCAAGTTCAGGACCTGCGACAGCTCTCGGTTCATGATTTGTTGCGGTTCGCTGCGGCACAGGATGCGTCCGATTTGCATCTTTCGGCTGGAACGGTGCCGATGATTCGCGTCAACGGCCGCATGCGAAAGCTCAACCTGCCTCCGATGGAGAAAGAGGAGATGGAGGCGATGATTCGCGTCATCCTTTCTCCGGAGCAGTGGGAGCGTTTTTGCAAACAGAAGGAAATTGATTTCTCGGAACAGCTCGAAGATATCGCGCGGTTCCGCGTGAATGTTTTTCAACAAATCAACGGTCTTGGAGTGGTTTTCCGGGTGATTCCGTCGGAAATCCGCAGCTTTGATGAGCTGGGATTGCCCGGAGTGCTGAAGGATCTTGCGCTTAAAGATCGCGGGCTGGTGCTGTTGACCGGCCCGACCGGCAGCGGCAAGACCACGACGCTGGCCACCATGATTGACTGGATCAACGAGTACAAGGAACTGCACATTGTCACCGTCGAGGATCCGGTCGAGTATTTTCACCGGTCGCGTAATTGCATGATTAATCAGCGCGAGCTTGGCGCGAATACGCATTCATTCGCGAACGCTTTGCGCGCGGCGCTCCGCGAAGACCCGGATGTGATTTTAGTCGGTGAGATGCGCGATTTGGAAACGATTGCGCTGGCATTAACCGCCGCCGAAACCGGCCATCTGGTTCTGGCGACACTGCATACCAGTTCGGCTTACAAAACGATTGACCGAATTATCGATATTTTCCCGGCGGCGCAGAAAACGCAGGTGCGTTCGATGCTGGCGGAATCACTCGAAGCGGTCGTCGCGCAGAAACTCCTGCCGCGCAAAGACGGCAACGGTCGCTGCGTGGCGTGCGAAATTATGATTGCTTCGACGGCGATTCGGAATCTGATTCGCGAAGATAAAATCTATCAGATTCCGTCGGTTATTCAGGCGGGAGGTAAGACGGGCATGCAGAGCCTTGATCAGGATTTGCAGCGCTTGCTTCATCAGGGATTGATTGACCGCGAAACCGCGGCGCACATCGCCGAAAATCCGAAGCTCTTCCAAGTGGATTTGGGTTCGTAGAAAACGACGCCGCGGCATGCGGTCGCGGAAAAGATTAAAGCCAATGATGAAAAGACGGCACAGACATAGGAAATGCCAGCGCGGCGCGATTGACCTGATGCAGGTTGCTGTGGCGTTCCTGATGATTACCGTCGCTGTCGTGGGGACAACCTACGCGATGTTCTACGGGCGACAGGCCATTATCCGTCAGGAACATCGCAAAGTCGCGCTCTATCATCTGCGGCAATATGTCGAAGAATGGAATGCGCGGATTCTCATTGAAGCGTCTGAAATTCCCGCCGGAGAAATGCTGGGGGGTTCTGATGCTAAGGTCGTGGTGGATTTGGATGATTCGTCGGTGCCGGAGCGGGCGAAAGTGAGAGCGACTCTTTCCAGAGAGCAGACCGTGGCGGTGGATTTGCCGGAAACCGGAGTGGGAATTGACTATTACCGGCTGGGGTTCACCGTGACGTGGCACGAAAACGACGGAATGGATCAAAGTATTCTTATTCGCACCAGTATGGTGCAGCGCGATTGAGAAGATACATGATTTCGAAGCGAAATATCCTGAAAAAGAAGCAGCGCGAACGCGGTTTTACGCTGATTGAACTCGTCATCGCATCGTTCATCGGCGCGATGGTGGTTACGGGCGCGTTCGTGATTCTCTTGGGTTTCCGCCAGCAGGTGAAAATCGCCTGGGCGGAGCGCGCGATGGATCAGTACGTCTATTTGGCGACGCGGTATCTGACAGAACAGGCCAGCTACTCCACCGATTACACCAACCGCGGCGTTTCACAAAACTACTATGCCGTCTGGGATTTGGTGCTCGGAGATTTAACTGTCAAAAAAGAATTGGACACGCCAACGATTACAAGGATTTCCGGCAACCGTACCGGAGGCATCATGATTAACGGGCAGCCCTTTGATCTGAACTTTCCTCCAAGCTACACGAGCGGTCGGCGTGGCGTGGCGATGTGGGATCGGCGTGACACTTTTGAATTGCTCTATCTGGGATTGGAGCTTCCAACGGCGCCGGTAACGACTACCGCTCGTAATCGTATGGAAGAATCGCAGATTATAGTGAAAATCCGCATGCGCTACCGACACCTTGAACGTCCCACGTTCGGCTTTCTTTTCGGTGAAGATTATGCTCGTACGCGAACCTATCAGACGAGCGTTTTTCTGCGCAATTTAAATGTGGAAAATCCCCGGCACGTGTTCACAGCTGAGCAGGGTTCCGGTGGAGGCGGCACAGCATTGAACACCTTAGGATGGAGTCTGGCGTCCGGTAAAAGCGCGCAAGCCTACCTGAAAGATAAATGGGACGCGAAGCAAAGTCGTATCCGACCGGTGAGTTTGCAATGAAACCGAGTCCCCTTAGAGAAAAAGGCCAGATCGCCCTGATGACCTTCGCGGTCGTTCTTTTTATTATCGGAACCGGTATGGCGTTTCTCAAGTGGTCTTCTTCGGAGAGTTACGAGGGACATTATCAGCAGGGGGCGATTCAGGCGTACTATCTGGCGCAGATGGGAATTATCGAGCAGGGATTTGTTTACTTGCGCACGCGTGACCCGGCGAATCTCCCTGTCGGGCGCATGTCGCTTTATCCGCGTGTCGTTCCCGGAATCGGTTCCTACGATGAAGTATTCGTGGAGCGAGTTTACGGCACCAGCTCGGGTGATATTTTCACGTCGAGTTGGAACTACAGAATCGGCGCGACGGGCATTGTCAAGTTTCAGGACGGCGCGGGTGATAGCCGCGAAGTACGACGCACGGCGACGCTCGTTGTGCAGCTTCGAAGTTTCGCCGACTATATGTACCTGACCCACCACGAACTGACATCGTTCAATGACCGCATCAAATTCTGGCACGGCGATACTCTCTGGGGCCGGACGCATTCCAATGACCAGATCGCCATTATGCAGGATCCTGTTTTTTACGATATCGTCTCTTCAACCGCGAGCGATTTCTGGCGTGGTATCGGATATAATCCTCAACTCATGGGGCCGGCGCCGATTTTCAATGCGCAGCGAGTCGTTATACCGGATCATGCCAACAACCTGCGTGAAGGAGCCGCCGCGCAGGGCTTTTTCTTCCAGCCTCCTCCCAATATGCAGATGCGGGCAATCTTCAGCGATTCCGGCGCTGTTCTTTACCAATGGGAACTCGGCACGCCATTCGCTGACACCAATTACGTCCAAATCCCGACGTTGCTTGAAACATGTATTTTCTGCGACTGTCCGCTTGAACTCAGGGGCACGATGCGGGGGAGCGCAACCATTGGCAGTTCGCACGATATTCGGATCATTGACAATACCATGTACCGTGATGCGAATCCCATCAACGGGCAATTGGATTCCTCCTCGACAAACTTCCTCGGGATTGTATCGGAAGGCAACGTCTTGATAGCGAACACACCGGCTAACGGTCGAGACCACTCGGCAGGGTTGGGACGCAGTCAAACGAATCCCGCGCTGACGAGTGTCGTGGTTACGGCGGCGATTGTGGCTCTGGGGGAGTCGTATGGTTTTGAAGACATGAATGATATATGGGATCCTTACCAAGGGCCTTCGCCGGATGAGCGCGGCATAATGCATATCTGGGGAAGCCTCACCCAAAAACGCCGCGGTTATGTGCACCGTTCAAATCACAATGGCACCGGCTACCTGAAGGATTATCATTATGACGTCCGTTTTAAAGAGACGCGTCCTCCGTGTTTCTTTGAAGCGGTCGATGAATCCGGTCGCGGTCTCTTCAACATCATCTCCTGGGGCGGGCACGTGAACTAAAACAACCCTCCGCACGACAACGATTATTCCTGTGAATCCTTTTCGTTCTTGACGCTCAATTTCATTTTCTTGTGACGGACATATGTTAGGACTAAAATCAAAACTGCGTGTG
>CBDVDL010000112.1:0-6311 GCA_965372735.1 uncultured Alphaproteobacteria bacterium
CGGAGTAAATTTACAAGGGGCTAAAGCCACCTTGCCTGAACCAAATGAGAACAAGGGGCTTAAGCCCCTTGCCTATACACCAACCTCGAAAGGAGTCAACATGACTTATAATGTCAACAACAACGGTGTCGGCAGCGACAGTTTGCTGACCTTCACCGTGGACACAACCGCTGACAAGGATTTCACGCAGACTGATCTGGACAACAACCTGACAGCTGGCGGTATCAGCGATGACAATGAAATCGGAATGGGCAGCGCCGGAGACAAGTTCTTCGGCAAGGTTGTTCATGTATCCGAAGAGCTGCAATCCGGCACAACCATTCCGGCGTATTGCACTGTTCAAGCCCGAGGCGCTGCTCGCGTCAAGTACGGCACGCCTACTCCCGTCATTAATGAAATGGTCGAGCTGGACGGCACAGGGAGAGTCCGCCGCGCATCCACATCAGCTGACATCCCTGCGGGCGGACACACACACAAGGGACAGGTTATCGCGATGGACAGTGTGAACACGACCTGCGATGTCTGGCTTGGTTAGAAGAAACAAGGGGCTTAAGCCCCTTGCCTGAACAAAGAAAGGAAAGATTCCATGAATATTGATTTCACCGGCGCGGAAGCGCTGAAAGACAAAATCACCGAGCATTCGCGCTCCAGCAATCTAACTCTCTACTCCGAAGCGCAGGAACGCAGCCTGTCGGTGTCGGAACTGCTCGAAGACATCGATCCCAGTCCCCGCAATCCTGATGGTTCGCTGGCGACTCCGCTGGACGCTTTCGAGCGGCAGCTCTACCTTGCCAACGTCGTCGTGACCGGTCGCCAAGCGGTGACGCTGGAGCAGTTCATGACAGGCGCGGGAATGATTCTGCTTCCGGAATACATCACGCGAGAAATCGCGCGCGGGTATCAGATGGTACAGGATCCGTCTCAGATTGTCGCCGCGCAAGTTCCCGAACGCGGCCCATCAGTCAAACCCATTTACATTCAAACCACGGAAGCGAAGAAATCGCTGTCGCGGCGTCATGAAGCGGCACAGTATCCGGTCGTGAAGATGCTTTATCGTGAAAAGGAAGCGGCGATGGTGGATCGCGGACGTCAGTTCGATTTCTCTTACCGCATTCTGAAGAATCAGAAGCTGGCCGAATTCCGAGTCTTCCTCTGGTGGGTCGGAGCGCAGCTTGCCTACGATGAAATCGGCGAAATCTACAACGTCATCGTCAACGGCGACGGCACATCGCCCGGCGCAACGGATGTTTTCAACGGCACTCCCGGCACGTGGGCGTACAGTGATATCGTTCATCTGTCGATGAGCTTCGACGGGCCTGCTCGCATGAGCCATATCCTTGGTTCCAAGAGCGACATCGAGACAATTCTGAACCTCGATGAATTCCAGGACGCGACCGCATGGACCGGCAGCGAAGTTTTCCAGCGCACCGGCGACTACCGCAGTTTCCTGCCTGTGAACACGAAGCTCGTCGTGGTTCCGAACGCTACGGCCACGAAATTCGCGGCGTTGGATCATCGATTCGGAATTCGTGAATCGATCGCGCAGCCTCTTCTCATCGAAGCCGAGAAAGTCATCTCGCAGAAACTCGAATCGGCGGTGCTTTCCAAAGAGAGCGTCTATACGATTATGGTCGATGACGCTATCGCCGTCAGTGATTACTAAGAAAAAGCTCACCCCTTCTAACTTCCCCTACTGAAGCAGGGGACGGATTGAGTCTCCCCCTGCTTTAGCAGGGGGAAGGAAGGGGGTTCTGATTAATAAGGAAAAAACATGCCGAATCAAACCCATAACTACTTGCTCGCGAATACACCTCTTTCGACGATTTGCTTTTCCGGCACGACCGGCACAACGTCTGTTTATTTGAATGGCCCGGGAGGAGTGGCGGGCGATGGTATTCCGATGCCGCGCCGGGGCTGGCTGACTCAGTTGTATCTCTGGGACGGCAGCGTTGTTCGCGCCGACCTGAATGAAATTTCCTTTAATAGCAGCGACCGCGTGTGTATCTATTGTCAGAACACCGGTACGGATTTCACCGTTAAGGTGCGTGTGAACGGCGTCACGGTATCCCTGCAGCTCGCAAACATCCCGCACAATTCGACGCTTCAAGTCGTCTTGGAATTCATGTTGGTGAGGACATAAACTATGTCATGGACGAATCGCACTACGGTTAAAACACATTTTCAGGATGCTGAAACAGGCATCCTGCACATCGAAAACGAATTGGCTACGCTAAACGGCACAGACGAGACGGCGCTCTCGCACCGGCTGTTAACCGAAGACAGCGAAACCGTGAAATGGTGCACGTTGAAAGCACCGGTGGCTGACGGGCTAATTCTCCTTGACGGCACGGATTGGGAAAATCTGGCGCATTCGAACATTCTGCCGGACTCGGTCGTGGTCGCATTGGATGAAACTCTGTCATCGATACACGTCGATGAAAAAGACTATATCATTGACCGCGAGCAAGGCCGCATTCGGCGCACCGCGTCATCATCGATTCCTACGCTAACCCATGTGATGGTCTATTATCTCTATGATACGGCGTTTGTGAAAACGACTGATTACACCATCGATTATAATGCCGGAACTTTAACGCGAGTTGGCGGCGGCGGTATTCCAGACGGCGCCACAGTGAAAATGGATTATGATATCGCGGCGATTACACTGAGCGACGCTCTGATCGATCAGGCGATTCTCGAAGCCGAAGATAAAATCTTGGTGCATCTTTCGACCGATTACAATGCGTCATCCCCTGATCAAGGATTGAAAACCGGCGCGACGGAACTCGCCATCGCGATTATCGCCGAAGCCAAAGCGATGGAAGCGCTGGTGCATGAAACACTGTCGAATCCCAATAATCGCGCAGAGCAATGGCTGGAACTCGCCACGAAACTTGAACTCCAAGCATGGCGAACGTTAGCTCCATTTTTGGATCCAACCGCTCGGCGCAGCAGTGTTGTTCGCTCGAATCTGTATGGGACAGATGAGTCATAGCGTGCAATACGCGGGAGCGTATTGCCTAGTATCTGTCTCGCATAAACTATCACTAGCCAACACGCTCCCGCGTGTTGGATGGTACGGTATTGATTTTTACGTGCCAGAAAATATCAACAAACAAGAGAATCAACCATGCCCCGAAAAAAAACGATTGCCCAAACCGAGCAACCTCTGGAACCAGCGCCGCCGCTCAAGAAAAAACCTCCGACACCGATTGATCCGCAAGCCATTATCCGACGTCTTTACGAATTGGCGATGGACGGCAATGTGACGGCGGCAAGAGTGGTGCTTGACTACTGCCGCGAACAGGAAAAGGAAGGCGAAAGCAACGATTTGACATCGGGAGAAATTCTCGCACTGATTCGCACCAGCATGCAATCCGTAGCGTGACCCTGGACTCTGCAATGACACGAGACGACGCCAAAGAACTCATCCGCTGCTACCATGAGCCGTGGCATTTCCTGACGCATCATGTCTGGACTCAAGATCCGGCATCCGGCGTGGCGCGTTTTCCTCGATTCAAATTCCTGAAGGAACTTGTGCGCGGGCTCCACAGCAAAACTCGACTGTTGGTACCCAAATCGCGCCAGATGGTCGTGACATGGACCGTCGTCGCTTACTTTATCTGGAGAACTCTCTTTCGCGGTCCGGGTGTTTTCCTTTTCATTTCGCGCAGTGAACGATGCGCCGAAGAGCTTCTGCTGCGAGCGCAGTTTATCCTGAGCAATTTGCCTGAGTATATGCAGCCAAAACGCACGGCGAATTCGCGCTCGGAGCTGGCGCTTTCCGGAGTGGATTCACGTATCTTGAGTCTCGCCGCAACGCCCGATGCTCCACGGATGCATTCGCCTGCAGGAGTTTTCTGGGACGAAATGGCGTTCACTCCTTTCGATGAACAAATCTGGGGAGCGTTAAAGCCCTCTCTCGAAAGCGGTGGTCGTTTCATCGGCGTTTCTTCTTCGGCGGGGCCGACAGGTTTGTTTTATCGTTTGCTGGAGAACGCGGAAGAATCCGGTTTTGACACGCTAAGGATTCACTACAGTTCTCATCCCAAGCGAAAGAAAAAATGGGAAGCACAGGCGAGGCGAGGCTTGTCAGCACAACGTTGGGCGCAGGAAATGGAAATTTCCTTTGAGAGCGGCAGCGATTCGGTTTACGATGAATTCGATAGAGTCCGTCACATCCTGAGTGAACCGTGGCGCGTGCGTACCGACTGGCCGCTCTACCGCGCGATTGATTTCGGCTATCATCATCCGTTCGTACTCTGGATTCAGGAATCACCGCAAGGCGACCTGATTGTTTTCGACGAATGGGCGGGAGAAGACAGCACGACCGAACAGATGCTTTTAGCGATTCAACGTGTGGATTTGTCTCACGGGCTGGATGAAGCATGCATGCGATGGAGCGCGTGTGATCCTTCCGGCGCGGCGGTTCGGGACAGCGGCATTTCGTCTGTGGATATTCTGCAGCGAGCCGGCCTCAAGCTCCGGTACCGAAATTCGCACATTGCCGCGGGAGTCGAGCTGGTGAAATCATTTCTCGAAGATGCACGCCGGAATGTCCGCCTTCGCTTTTCACCTCGCTGCAAGAAAACGATTGCCGACTTAGCCGGTTATCGCTGGGCGGCGGGGCGAGACGAACCACTTAAAGACGGTCGTTCGGATCACTCGATGGACGCGCTGCGCTACTTCATTGTCAATTACCAGACACACACGGAAGCGATTGTAATGCCGCGCGCATTCAGTCTGCCAAGATAGGGCAAGGGGCTTCAGCCCCTTGTCTATACATAAGCGTATGGTAGAATCAAGGGGCTGAAGCCCCTTGCCTTAACAGAGTTCAATGAAAAAATATCAAATAAGGTATCTGAACATGAAATTCCCCTTTCGAAAATCCACCGCCCGACCTGCGGCCAAACCGCGTGCGGAAGGCCGTCGTTCGGTGCGCGATGTGACGGCAATGAGTAAGAGCGGAGTCGAACCCGCCGGGCTTCAGCCCGTCACCGGTAATCTCTTTTCAACGACGCTCGACGGTCAGGATTTCTTCTGGCTTGGAGCGAATCGAGCGGCATTCTATCGCTACATGCGTGACCATATCCCCATCATTTCATCCGCCATCTGGTCATGGGTGCATCTGTGCAGTACTCCGCAGCGATGCGTTCTCACGGGCAGCGAATCCGAGAAGGAAGCCGCTCGCGCCATTCTGGATGATCTCGACCGGCGCATCTTCGAGAATCCCTTCACGCGTCGGCCGGGGATTACTCACCTGACGGAACTCTTCTTTCTCGAACTTTTCACCACCGGACGCTTTGCGGGAGAAATCGTTCCGCTGGCCGACGGAAGCGGCATCGATTACTTCCAAACAATTGATCCGGATATTTTGCAATGGAAGCGCGACGGACGATGGACAGCGTATTTCGAAGACGAATCCGACCAGCAGCATCCGCTCGACCCCGCGCGTTTTTTCTATGCCACATTGGAAAACGACATGCATGACCCGCGCGGCATCGAACCGCTGGCGTCGATTCCTTTTGTCGGCAGATACAGGAAGCGCTCCTCTTCGACATGGCGCGCTCGTCCCGCAACGCAGGAACACCGCGTCTGCAAATTCGCATCACGCCTCCGCCGGCGTTTGCCCATGAAAGCGAGAGGGAATACCAGAAGCGCATCAATCAGTATTTTGACGACACCATTTCGCAATTCTCGCATCTGGATCCCGACGACAATCTCTTTACATGGAGCGATGTCGAAGTGAAAGTGATTGGCGGCGAAGAAGGCCGCACCTACACATGGCGGATGAATCGTCAGCAGGTCATCGAGGATGTCATCTCCGGTTTGCATCTGTTCCCGTGGGTGTTGGGACGCTCGCACGGCACGACCAAGAACTGGGTGGAAGCGCAGTTCAATTTGCTGATGCAAATCGTGGATATCGTACAGGATATCGGAACGTCGCTGGCGAACTGGCTGCGAACCACGGAACTGCGGCTGCGCGGCAACACGGCGACAGTAGAGCATGTCTTCTCGCCCAATCAGGATCCGTTTATGCTTTCAAGGATGCAGTCTCGCGCTGTCGAATTCGACACCATCGATAAAAAAGTTCAGCGCGGCTACATCTCGAAAGATGACGGAGCCCGCCTGCTCGGTCTTCAGAAGGCATACAAATTGGATGAATCCCTTGCACCATCCTCCCAAAAGAAAGAGAAGAAAGGAAGAAAAAATCCAAAGGAAGAAAAGGAAAAGCCAAAGACCAAATCCTAAAAAACCCTCACAGCGCCGCGGACGCCATAGCTGGAATAGGAATTCCCGGGAGTGTACCC
>CBDVDL010000113.1:0-6301 GCA_965372735.1 uncultured Alphaproteobacteria bacterium
GCAGGACGGCCCGTTGGACGGGTTATCATTGTAGAAGGTGAAATCTCCGCCACTATTGCCGAAGATGTCACAGTACTCGACTTGGCTTCCAGCGGCATCCCAGAAGTAGATTCCTGGACCTATCGAAAAAGCAATGACAGTGCTATTGAAGGTTGGCGTAATGTCATAGCAATGCAGAACGCCACTGAACCATGCCGCTAAGTTGCAAACAAATGTACAATTCGTGAAACTTGGTGAAGGAGAATAGTAACAATGCACACCACCACCGTAGAGTGCTGAGTTTCTATAAAAGATACAATTGGTGAAAATAGCCGATGAGGCAGAACACTGAATTCCGCCACCCCATTCCGCTGAATTCATATTAAAAAAGCAATTCGCAAAAGTAGGAGATGAATTGTTACCGCAAAGCACTCCGCCCCCGAAATTTCCTACGTTTTCATCAAAAATGCAATTCATGAAGCTGGGGGAAGAGTTATCACATCGCACCCCGCCCCCGTAATATGCCTCATTATTATTGAAGGTACTATTGGTGAATACCGGCAAAGACTGGTGACTACAGTAAACCGCGCCGCCACTTTCGCCTCCGGAGTTGTAGCTGAAGGTACAATTCGCAAAAGTAGGTGAGGAATTTCTGCAATATACTCCACTACCGTAGTCTATTGCCACGTTTCCGGTAATCATGCAATCCACGAAGATGGAGGAAGAGTTTTCTCTACAGCACAACCCGCCACCATAGTCATGTGAGGAGTTGTCGCTGAAGGTACAATTCACAAAACTGGCTGAAGAATTATTATAGCACTTCACCCCGCCACCCATGTAGCTCGCTGAGTTGTCGCTAAAGGTGCAATACGTGAATGTGGGAGAAGAGTCATCTTTGCAGCATATCCCACCACCACAGCGCGCTGAATTGCCCGTGATGATGCAATTCGTGAAGCAAGGTGAGGAACCGTTCTCACAGTATACTCCGCCGCCCCAGTTATCCGGCCAATCTCCAATGGAAACACCTCTCTCAATAAGGCAATATTCAAGCCGGCTTCCTGAACTGGTTGAGTTTAGAAAACGCAAACCTCGCCAGCGGTCAGGATTTGCCAGAGTGTCGGTCGTGAAAATGATGGAATCGCTCGCCGCGCCTTCAGCCAGAAGGACTCCCTGTATGTAAAAGGGAAAAGGCCCGTCAAAGATGAAAACCGTTCCAGGCATGAGGATTAAGCTATCGCCACCATTTACCCAAATGGTGTCAGCGACATGGAACTCGCCCGGACCGAGCGTACCGCTCAGAAACCCCGAAAGCTGGCCAAAGCTCGCCTGGCCGCTTATAAGTACAAAAAGAGTGATCAAAATTTCTCGCATAGATGAACCTTAAACGGATCGGATGGACGAGGATATTTACGATGGAGTGGAACCAACACTTCCCTGGGAGGTATTACATCTGGGTTTAGTAATAATCCAAATAGATGTTCCCAGTGGTATAATAATCCACAGAATATCAGGGGTGAAACCTCTTTGAGAGCTGTCTTCCAAGCAACATGAATTTCAGTTTCTTCCACATAATGTCGGCTATCAGAGAGTACATAGAGAAATATCCATTCGTAATTTGCCGATTTGCACTTCTCTGATTTCTCCCGAATCATCTCGACAATTTCATCCACGATTCGCTGTGGATCGCCATACGGCACCAACTTACCTTCTTTCGGAGCGGCCAATAGCTTCTCTTCCGTGGCTTTTTCGTTGCGCGTTGGCCCAACTTTTGGACGATATCGCCGAACTTCCACTCCCAACTTGTATTCACTAATCTGAATCTCAATATCAGGAGATTCTTCGAATTTACCAAACTTGAGAGCTTCTATATCGGGAATACGAAGCAAGTCCGCGGCGGCTCGCAATTCGGCGACAATATCAGCCGCATCTTCCGGCGTTTCCTTTTGTAGCTTGTCTTTGACAACCTTGCATCTTTCCTCAAAAGAGGTTATATCCACACGCGGGTCTTGACTCAGTTTCTTCTGCCAAGAGTTCAGTTCATTCAAACATTCGCCTTTCGTCATTGCTATTCTCCCTGTTAATCCGTCAATGCATGCAAAATCACGTTCGCGCCCATTTGCAGAGCGGCGCGGCGTTTTTCGGGTGGGTCGTTGTGGATGTCACCGTCTTCCCAGCCGTCGCCTAAATCACATTGGTAATTATAAAAAACCACCAGCCGCCCTTCATGGAAAAGTCCGAACCCCTGCGGCGGTTGTTTATCATGCTCGTGAATTTTCGGAAGCCCGTTTCTGAATTCGTAGTAGATGTGATAAATCGGATGACTGAACGGTAATTCGACAAGCCGTCCATTCGGGAAAATCTTTCGTATCTCGCGGCGAAAAGATTTATCCATGCCGTAATCGTCATTGGCGAAAAGAAATCCGCCGCTCGATAAATACGCACGCAGATTCGCCGCTTCCTGTTCCGAGAAGAAAATGTTCCCATGCCCGTTGACGTAGATAACCGGATACCGGAAAAGCTCCGCGCCTTTCGCGTCGGCTTGAGCGGGCGTCGGCTGCACCGCGACATTCGTATTCCTTCCGATGAACCGCAGCAAATTCGCCACGGACGCGGCTCCGCTGTACCAATCCCCGCCGCCGTCGTATTTCAAGAGCGCTATCGTCAGCTTCGAGCTTGAAGATGCCGGCTGAGCCAACGAAAAACTCGCCAGTCCGATAAAAATCGCAGCAATAATTATCCAATAAACTTTCTTCATATCTTGGGTGCGGTTTCTTTTTGTGTTACTGCTTAATCTCGATGTACGTTTGCGCGCGCAGCTTGTCAATCCACTGATTAAATTCCTGCTCGCGCTTTTGCATCAGCGTCATCTGTTCGATGCGTTCGTAGTCTTCAGCAAGGCTGACCGTTCGGGCGTCCTGCCGGTCTTCCACTTTCAAAAGATGCACTCCGAATTGTGCTCGGAATGGTTCGGAAATTTCACCCGCAGCAAGTTTGCGCGCCGGAACGCGAAAATCATCCGGTAATTCTTCCGGCTTGAACCAGCCCAACGCACCGCCTTTGGCCGCGCTCTTAGCATCCCATGAAATCCGCTGAGCCGCTTCGGCAAAGGATTCCTTCCCGGCTAAAATACTGTCGCGGAGTACATCCGCTCGCACCTTCGTGCTTTCTTCATCAGCGGCGGTCGGAACGATTTCAAACAGAATGTGACTGGTGCTGATTTTTTCTCCCTTGCGCCAATTCAGACGAATCAGATGCACACCGAATTGTGTTACGACCGGTTCGGAAATTTCACCGTCTTCGAGAGCATAGGCGACTTCTTCGTAAGCCGGAACCAGATCGCCGCGACTCGTTGTCCCCAACATGCCATCCGCTTTCGCCGACGCCGGGTCTTCGGATAGTCGCCGCGCCGCCGCCTCGAATTCAACCTCGCCATCATGAATCATCCGGCGTATGGAATCCGCGTGCTCAACAGCCGCTCGGCGGCTGATGTCGGAAATTAGATCTCGAAGCAGGATATGCGACAGCTTCACCGCTTCCTCAATCGCCGGAATCGAATCCTGGTAGCTCTCCCAGAAAGTTTCGACGTCCGCTCGAGCGACACGGGTATCACCGAGGTAGAACCGCTTGAGCTGCTCGATCATCATCCCTTCACGTACGAGATCGCGAAATTCGCGCCGAATAGCGGATATCGGCATCCCATAATATTCCGCAATCTTCTCCTGTGACCCGAGCTGCTCTTCAAGTGTCTGGAGGCGATTATCAAGCTCCCTATCAAGCTCCCGGTCGGGAATCGTGACAGTGTCGGCGCGCGCTTTCGCTAAGAGCACTTTTTGTCGAATGAGCTCCTCCAACACTTGCATCTTCAATTCATGGAGCTGCTCTTCGGTGAGGTCTCGCAAATCCACTTCTTGCGTCAGATTGAACTGGAGATATTGATGGACTTCCGACTCAAGGATAATATCTTCATCAACGACAGCTAAAATTCGGTCAATGACTTCCGCACCGATGACGGCTCCGCCGATAAGAATCCCAAGGAATATCCCGACTAAAAAACCAGCGTTTCGTGGTCGCATCACAGGCTGTCTCCCAAATTAATCGTCACCGGATAGTTTCGACTGAGCTCGGCCATCAACGTTTCCATCGCTGATCGAGCAGCTTCCAACATCAAGCGCTCGCGGATTTCACAGCGAACATCCTCCAACGGAATTTGCTGTCCGGCGGCAAAACGCTCGCGCAGGCGCAGCAGGCGAAATCCTTCCTCCATCGGTAGGGGCCTTGCGAATTTTCCGGGTTCGAGCCGCGCCAGTTCCACTGCTTCCTCAGACCTCAACTCATCAGCTGACGCTCGCCAAATCCCTTCCATCGTCACTTCAGGATGCGCCATTTCCGCAAGGTCAATGTCTTTTACCGCTTCCCGGCGGAAAAGCTCGGCGGAAGGGCGATTCGGCGCCCAGTAAAGTTCAATTTCGTATTCTTCCCGCGACCGAACAAACTCGCTTTTGTGAGCCTCATAATAACTCGCCACCGCCGAATCATCCGGAACGCTCTGTCCCTGAACATCCCGAAGCAGCCTCGAACGCAGCAGTTCTCGGTGAAGCTCTCTCAGCTTGTTCTTGATTTCCGGGTCTTTGTGAAAGCCGCGCCGCTGAGCTTCGAGCAACAGCAATGTCTCTTCCACCCAGCCCTGCACTAACTGGTGTTTGACCTCCAGAGACAACGAATCGTAAGGGATTCCGGCTCGCTGACTCAGTTCAGCGCGCGTGAATACCTTATCGCCCGCGGTGGCGACAACATCCTCCGGATGCGTCTTGAAACACCCGCAAAACGCTGTCGTAAAAATCAACGCCAATAGCGCGGCTTTAATGAGTTTCACGCACACTATCGGATTTCGCCGTGGGCGTCGGCTCAGCGTCTTCTTCCGGCCATACCTTGGCCAGCTCATCATCATAAATCGTAATCGAGAATTTGTCTCGCAGCCGGGATTTCAGTGCTTCCTGCAACTCTTCGGTTTTGGCGATGCGCCACTGTCGGTGAGCATTCACCCAAGACTCTTCAAAGGTCTTCGTTCGAGAGGGAATGATTTCCAAAAGCTGAATGATAGAAAAATTCTTTCCGACTCTGATAGGACCGGCAATGTCACCCTCTTCCTTCAGCTCGAAAGCAGCGGTTCCAATCAGTCCCATACGTCGTGAATTGAAAGGCCCCATCTTTCCTTTGGCGGCTTTGGTGGATTCTTTTTCATTGTACAGTTTCGTCAGCTTTTCGAAATTCTCGCCCTTTTGAGCGCGGCGGGCAACGCGAGCAGCTTTCGCGGAATCCTCTTTGATGAAGATTTCCCGAACCGTTCGCTGTTCTTCTTGAATGAAATCTCCCAAATGGGAAAGGTAATACGCTTCGACTTCCGCCGAGTCGGTGACAATTTTATCGGTGACCTCTTCTTTTTGAAGTAGAGTGCTGATCTGCTGCTCCTTGCGGTTGACAATCTCCGGTGTGTTGCGCGCCTTCTTGAGCAGACCTCTCTTTTCAGCGTCTTTGTCCAGCAGCTTCGGTTCCACAATCGACACCACCAGATCTTCGAGCGTGTTATCTTCGTCCCAATTGAGCTGCTTTATCCGACCGCCGACCTTGTCTACAATATCCTGGATGGTAACTTTTCCGCCGCTATAGGTGGCGACGACGAGTTCTTTTTCTTTTTCAGTAAAGTAATCGCCCAATCGCTTCTTCTGAGAGCTCGCGGAATCCGTCACTTTCTGACTCATCATCTGCCAAGTATCCTCGCGATATTCGATATTCGCTTTGGAGCGTATCGCCTCAAGGTATACCCGCGCCATTTCGTTCAGCTTGTCTCCTTCGCTTCGGTACATCCGCTGCTTGATATGGGATTTCTGTTCTTCATAGGGACGCTGCGGAACGGGTTTGCGTTCCTCAACCAAAATCAGGTGCCAGCCATACGAAGAGCGTACTGGCTCCGAAAGCTCTCCGGCCTCCTGTTCCCAGGCGGCTTCCTGAAAGGCTTCCACCATTCGGCCCCAGGAAAACCAGCCTAAACTCCCGCTGTCCCGCGCCGTTGTGGCATCGTCACTGTACAAACCGGCGGCTTCTCCGAAATCCAATCCATCAACAATCGCCTGACGAATACTGTCGATGCGCCGTTTCGCCTCCGCTTCCTGTTCTTCGGTCGTGTCCGCAGGTGAAATCTTGAGCAGGATGTGGCGCGCGCGCAATTCTTCGCCTGAACGCTCGTAGAAATTCTTTATCGCCTCTTCATTGATGACTTTGTCCATGATTTCCTGTTGATAGAGTAAATCGAGGGCTTTCCGTT
>CBDVDL010000114.1:0-6254 GCA_965372735.1 uncultured Alphaproteobacteria bacterium
CGCGCTGAACATCGAGCACGCCTACTACGAAAAGACAGGCAAATACGAACCTTTCGAGGGGCTGTGCTTCGTGGACACACTCGAACTCGCGGAAGCGAAACAATCGCAGCTTGGCTTCATGGCGGAGAAAAACCTCGAACGCGTCGAACGCCAGCGCCGCACCCCCATCACTGTTGTCATCGGGAATCCGCCGTATAATGCCAAACCGGTCAACGCGAACGACAACAATAAGAACCGAAAATATGAAGTAATTGATAGACGTATAGTTGAGACCTATACGCGAGACTCTACAGCAACTCTTCGGAATCAATTACGAGATCCTTATGTAAAGTTCATTCGTTGGGCAAGCGACCGTATCGCGGAAGAGGGAATCGTTACTTTTGTTACGAACAGTAGCTATCTCGATGCCATAGCCTTCGATGGAATGCGAAAACATCTTGAGCAGGATTTTGACCGACTATATGTCGTTGATCTGAAGGGAGATATTCGAAAAGATTCTATGCGAGACGGGATACCGTTAGGAGAAAAGCATACGGTATTTGGCCTCGCAGCGATGGTTGGAATTGTTATCGGAATATTTGTAAAATCAAATAAGCTCCACAACACGAAGAAGATCTTTTACGCGGATGTTCATTTTCGGTCAACGCGTGAAGAGAAGTTTGAGTTACTGAGACACGTGCAATCTATCGATGGCATTAAGTGGCGAGTTCTTAAGCCCGATGAAAGCTACAACTGGTTCACAATGAAAAATGTCAAGGAGTTTGGAACTTTTATACATTTGGCAAGCAAAGAAGCCAAACGCACAAAAACTAAAGACCCTGAGGTCATATTCAAGGTTTACAGTGTCGGAGTGATGACAGGTCGTGATAAGGTTGTATATGATTTCAATGATCTATTTCTGACCGCACGTATTCAACAATTAGTTGAGGACTATAATGCGGAGGTTTTTCGATATCATCAGTCTGGTGCAAAAGAGGATGTAGATGGATTTGTTCGTTATGAAAAGATCAAGTGGACGCGCGATTTAAAAGACTATTTGAAAAGAGGTACATATTCCGAATTTGCTATTTCCAACATTCGTCGAGCACAATATCGTCCCTTCTTAAGACGATGGCTATACTTTGACTCAATTATCACTGAAGAAATTCTAAGATGGCCTACTTTTCTACCTACGACTGAATCTGAAACAGATAATCGTATTATTAGCACTACGGGGGCGGGTTGGAAGCAACCGTTTCATTGCTTTATCACGAACATTATTGCAGACCGCCAAATAACTGGCAATACCCAATGCTTCCCCTTCTATATCTACGATAAAGACGGGACGAATCGGCGGGAGAATATTACGGATTGGGCGCTGGAGCAGTTTCGCGAGCATTATGGTAACGCGAAGGGTGGGGGCACCCATCGCGGCGAGATTTCCAAATGGGATATTTTCTATTATGTCTATGGACTGCTGCATCATCCGGGCTATCGCGAGCGCTACGCTGATAATCTGAAGCGCGAATTGCCGCGCCTTCCCTTCGCGCCGGATTTTCAAGCCTTCGCCGACGCAGGCCGGAAACTTGCCGACTTGCATTTGAATTATGAGGAACTTGAACCGTACGCGCTGACGTTTGTTGAGGACGAAAAGCTGCCGCTGTCTTACCATGTGGAAAAGATGCGCCTCTCCAAAGACAAGACACAGCTCGTGGTGAATCCATCGCTGACGTTGGCCGGAATTCCCGAGGAAGCATTCGACTACAGGCTCGGCAATCGCAGCGCGCTCGATTGGGTGATTGACCAGTACCGCGTCAAGGAAGATAAACGCAGCGGCATCGTTTCCGACCCCAACCGCGACGATGACCCGGAATATATCGTCCGCCTTGTCGGGCAGGTGATTGCGGTGAGTCTTGAAACCGTGAAAATCGTGAAGGTGCTGCCGGAGGAATTCGCGGAAGGAATTTAGCGCGCGGGGCTCAAGGCACTCCACACGCGGCGAGGAATTCTGTAGGGGCGGACCCACGTGTCCGCCCGTAGAAATACCAACATATCCAACGACGGGCACACACATGGGAGTGCCCCTACGATAGGTTCAAATCGAATTAAATACAAGCAGAAGAGAGACACATGAAACGAGATTTTGTAGCGATTACGGACTTTTCCCGTGAGGAAATCTTTGAAACTTTGGTACTTGCCAAAGAGTTAAAGGAGTTGCAGCACGACAAAGCTGCCCCGCAGCCTTTAGCGGGCAAATCAGTGGGATTGATCTTTCACAAGCCGAGCCTTCGGACGCGGATTTCTTTCGAAGTCGGTGTGACGCAGCTTGGAGGCAGCCCGATTTACATCACGAAGCAGGAAATCGAGCTGGGCAAGCGGGAGACGATTTACGACGCCGCGAAGGTGTTATCGCGTTACCTCGCCATGATAGAGATTCGCACCTTTTCGCATGAGGACGTTGTACAGCTTGCGAAACACGCTGATGTGCCTGTGATTAATGGTCTTACGGATTTGCTTCATCCTTGTCAGGTGATGTCCGATATCTTTACCGTGCAGGAGAAGCTTGGGCGGGTGGAAGATATCAAGATAGCTTATCTGGGCGATGGCAACAATGTCACCAATTCGTGGTTAAACCTTGCGTCCCTTTTGAGCGTCCAATTAGTGGTGGCGACCGCTAAGGAAACTCCGCCAAATGAGGAGATTCTTGCAAAAGCCCGAGCCGCGGGACGTTCGGAGATTACAATCGAGCACGACCCCCGGAAAGCCGCTAAAGGCGCGCACATCCTGTACACCGATGTCTGGGCGTCAATGGGGCAAAAGGACGAATCCGAAAAGCAGAGGCAACTTCTTTCTAAATTCCAATTAAACAGCGAATTACTATCATTAGCGGACAAGAATGCGATTGTCATGCACTGTCTGCCCGCTGAAAGAGGACGCGAAATTACCGATGAGGTCATGGATGGGCCTCAAAGCGTGGTTTTTGATCAAGCTGAAAACCGCCTTCACATGCAGAAGGCGATTATGACAAAACTCCTCGTTTAGAGGAGGAGGCAATAATGCGACGCACACTACTGATTGCGCTTCCGGCGGTTCTGGTCTGGCTGTTCGCCACCGGATGCTACACCAAGCTTTACCGTACGGGATTCAATGGACCTCCCGAAACGATGACATCCGAAACGCTCTATGAGCGCTACGATTCTTCGGCGATCGACACGACGCTGGAGAGAACGGATGTTTTCGGCGAAACCTATCCGGGCGGCTATGATTATTACAATCGTTACGACCGTTACGACCGGTGGGATACGTGGGGTCGTTACCGGCCGAGAACGCGCTGGGGTTTTGATTTTTACAACTACAGTCCTCCCTATTACTCGGGCTATTACGGCTGGGAGGATTACTACGGCTATCCTTGGTGGTATTCATGGGGTGGCCGCGGCTACTGGGGTGGATATGGTGGAGGAACCGTTGCACCGGGTGAACCGCCTTCGAAACGGCCTTTTGGGCGGCGCGATGGTGATCATGGAAGTTCACCGCCTTCGGTTGCACCTCCGCCGAGCAGCCCGCCGCCGAGTCATGTGGCTCCGCGAAGTACGCCTTCATCAACGCCTACGCGTCCGGCAAAGGCCACACCGAAGAAGAGCAGCAGCGGTAAACAGCGCGACTTCGGGCGAAGAAAATAGCAAAGGGAATTCATCATGCGAACGCTTATACTACTGCTGATTCTACTGGCGCTTTGCCTGACATCGTTTGCGCAATCCGCGCCGGATACGCCGATTCTGACGTTGGGCTTGTACACCGGGCCTGGCAGCCGCGCCTTGGGATTAGGGGGCGCCTATACGGGAATCGCCGATGATTTCACGGCGACCTACTGGAATCCGGCTGGCATCGCGCAAATCAAACGCATCGAGCTGCAAGGATCGCTGCTGCAAACCGGCTACTCCAATTCGACGCGCTATCAAACAACGCCTCTGGATGTTTCGAGCAATTTCACGCACTTGAATAACCTTGGAATGGTCTTTCCGGTGCCGGTGTATCAAGGCGCACTTTCGTTTGCCCTCGGTTACAATCAGGTCGTGGATTTCGGTTCGCGGTCGAGTTGGGAATCTAATGCGCAGACAATTGTCGAGGGACAAACCCTATCTTGGAGTGAGCTTGAAACTGGGCGCTTGGGCGCGTGGAATTTTACTGGAGCCGTGGATGTGTCGCCGAATGTGTCGCTTGGAATGGCGATCAATTACTGGGTCGGAAACGACGAACTGACGATTGAAGAGGATTACTGGAGCGGCAATGGTCTTGTATCTGAGGAACGTCTGATTAACACCACTCTCAGCGGCTGGGGCGCGACTGTCGGAGGACTTATCCGGTTTGGACGCTGGGCGCGTATGGGTATAGCTCTCGAATCCCCGGTGACGTTCAAGGCTCAAGAAGAGTGGGAAGCGGCTGGTCAATCCGGTTACTGGGACTATCGCATGCGTTCGCCGTGGGTATTCCGATGGGGATTTAGCTTAAGTCCGGGTCGCTGGCTTTTAGCGGCGGATATTAACTACCGCGATTGGACGCAGATGGAATATCGCAGCGATCCTTCTCAGTCGCAGGTCGTCATTGACGGACAGGTTGTTCCTTACAATCGGACGCGCGCCAATCTCTATATCCGCGACACCTACCGCTCGACGCTGGGACTTCACGTCGGAGGAGAGTATCTGATTCCCTTCTACGGCTTGCGGGGACGGCTTGGTTTCGGTTTGGAACCCGCCAAGGAAGCAGGCGCGGCGTCGAGTGAAGACCGAAAGACGATTGGCATGGGAATGGGAATTCTTATGGACCGGAGCGTGATGTTAGATGTCAGCTACGTGCATTCGTGGTGGAAGCGTTGGTCGGACGACCTTACGGAAGAAATTGCGCTCAATAGTCTTCTTTTCACGTTGAGCTACCGCTTTTAAGCTCGCTTTGCTTTCAAAATCGTTTTTTAGTATATTAGAAAAGGTGTTTTCAAGCTTGAACACCTTTTCGCTTTTTTAATTTTCGAGTTTGTCCGCGACCGGAGGTCGCGGGTAGTTGACAGCTCGCCGCGGCATGGCGTTAGCATGCCCGGCACAAATTGACTCTAACATTTCTGGCGAATACCTATTAGGTTTAAAATGTCGGAATTTTCTACCAGCGAAATTCGTGAATTGCCTGCCGGTGACGTGGTCACTGGCTTTTATCTGTTGAGTCGCATCGAGGCGCGAACGCGCCGGAATGGCGCTCCGTATCTGGTGCTGGAACTGCAGGATTCTACCGGAAGAATCGAAGGGCAATTCTGGGAGAACTTCGAGGAGTTTCAATCCGAGGCTCAGGTCGGTCAGGTGGTCAAAGTTCAGGGGACAGTCGGTCGCTGGCAAGGTGTCGCACGTATTCAGGTGCAACGGGCTCGCGTCGCGACTCCTGATGAAGCGCCGGAAGCGTATGCGTTTCTCCCGCGCTCGGAGAGATCCACTGAAGAGATGGAGCAGGAACTCTTTGACATCATCGAGAGCTTGACGGAAAGTCCTTTGCGGCAACTGTTGGAAGAGATATTCAGGGAAATTTGGCCGCAGTTCGCGGAAGCTCCCGGAGGAAAACTGTGGCATCATGCCTATATCGGAGGGCTTGCCGAGCATACGTTGTCTGTGGCGCGCTTGTGTGACCTGTTGGCACAACATTATTCGGAACTGAACCGCGACATGCTCATCGCCGGTGCGCTCCTGCATGACATCGGCAAAGTTAACGAGTTGGAAACTCACATCGGGATCGATTATTCCGTCGAAGGGCGCTTGTTGGGGCATATTGCCATGGGCGCATTTTTTGTTGAAGAACGCATGAAACGCATTGAAGGATTTCCCGAGGAAACGCGGCGGCAACTGCTACACCTGATTTTATCGCATCAGGGCAGCGGTGAAATGGGTTCGCCAATTAAACCGATGACTTTCGAAGCGCTAACACTGCACTACGCAGATGATTTGGATTCAAAGCTGAATGCTCTGGGCCGCATTCGCGCGCGTACGCCGGAGAATCAACCCTTCAGTGATTATATTAAACTCATGGAGAGGTTTTTTTATTTTGGAAAAGACAAAAAAGAAACACCAGATTCGTAGCCTTGGGCTGCTGTGGACTCTAACCCTGGCGGCGCTTGCGTTTTCGTGGGGGAATCCACTCTGGGCGGATTGGCACGTAACGCATCACGAGATGTCCCTGAAATTTGATTTGGAACAGCACAGACTCCAAGGATATGACCGCATCACGGTGGAAGGCACCGG
>CBDVDL010000115.1:0-6242 GCA_965372735.1 uncultured Alphaproteobacteria bacterium
GGGAGATTTTCCAAAACCGGGCACGCGAGACGCATGCCGCGGCGATATTCCGGGGTGAATCTGGAGATTCACCGCCGCGATCTTTTGCGGTGTTGTCCGCCAATTGGCGGATTGCAGCCGACCCATTTTCAGTCCTTTATTCCCCTCCCGTTAAGAGATTCTTATCTTCATCAGTATCCCTCTCCGCGCCCGGTAATCTCAATGCGTCCAGTGTCACGCCGAAATGTTCCAGATGTCTTCCGGCATCTTCCATATTGTCGCGGGCGTAGCCAATCTGCTTGTACGCTTTCTGAAACGCATCCCGGAATTTGTCTAGGTCTCGCCGCAAACCGTCAAGCAATCCCGCGATTTTCTGCGCTTCTTCGGAAATTCTCATACCGCGGAAACCAATCACCGTCACCTGCAGCAACGCCCAGAACGTCGTGGGCGACGCCGGAAATACTCGCCGCTCGCGTGCGTGCTGGAGGATTTCCGGCTGACGGAGCAGCTCATAATGAATACTATCAGCGGGAATAAACATCACCGCGAAATTCAACGTCACCGGCGGGCGAATATATTTGTTTGCGATGTCATCAATATGTTTGCGCACGTCTCTACCGAAGGTGCGCAATGCTTTATCGCGCTCTTCAGCAGGCAACTCCGCATCGTTGGCTTTACGCCAGTTTTCCAATGGGAATTTGCTGTCAACCGGCAAATGTCCTTGAGAGCTTAAAATCACCACGTCCACTTTTTCATTGCCGATGGAATACTGGAGCGCGTATTGCTCGGGCGCCAAGCACTCGCTGAGCATCCGTTCCAGTTGCAGCTCTCCGAATTCACCGCGCAGTTTCGGCGATTGCAGAATATCGCTGAGCTTATTTAAGTCCCGAGAGAATTCAAATATCTTCTCGTTCGTCGCATGCAGTTCGGAGAGCGCATCGGTGACTTGTTTGAATGTCTTGCTCGTTCGATCAAGTGTCTGCGTGAGCGTCTGTTCCATCTTCCCTTGAATCTGCGTCAGTTTCTGCTCATTAGCGGTTTGCAGTTTCTCGAATTTCTCTTCCAGAGCGCTCGATGTTTTTTGGAGCGCATCCCGCTGTTCTGTTCGGCCGGTGGTTAGCTCATTCGACATCTGAGTCCGAAGTTCCGCCAGAGTCTTCTGCAGCTCCTCTCGCGACTGCTGATTCGAAGCGCCGAGTTCTGTCCCTAATTCGTGCAACTTTTCGAGCATGGCCGCCCGCAAATCGCTTTCCGCTGTGCTTCGTCCTCCGATACGGTTTGCGAAAAATCCGCCTACTAACACGGACACAGCCGCAACCGCTATAACGAGAAGTATGGTTTCCATTGGCAAATATCTCTTCTAATGATAGTGACAAAAAGAGAAGAGCCCCACGCCAAATTCCGGCGCAGGGCTCTCGTATTAATTTCAGAAAGACATTACTTGATGAGCATCATCTTCTTGAGTGCTGTCCAATTCCCCGCCTGAACGCGGTAGAAGTACAGCCCTGACGGCAGATGCCCGGCATCAAACTGAACCATGTGATAACCCGGCGACATCGGTTCATTCACCAGCGTCGCTACCTTTTGCCCGATAACGTTGAAGATATCGAGCTGCACAAGTTCGCGCGATGGCAGGTCAAAGTAAATCGTCGTTGTCGGGTTGAAGGGATTCGGGAAATTCTGCTGTACGGCGAATTCCGTCGGAATACCGACTTTCCTGAGTTCGGTTGACAGCCAGAGTTCCACGAAGAGCATGTACGGCTCTGTGCTGGCGCCGTGAGTAATCTTGAGAAGCGCATCCAGATAAATCTCCGGATTATTAGGCTCATTAGGATCGTATGTCAGAACAATCGCCATCGAACCGTTCGCCGGTACACTGCCACTTGCCGGATCAATCGTCAGCCACGGAGCTTCTGTTTCAAGTTCAATATCGAATTCCAGCGCACAGCGACCACCCGTATTGGAAATGTAGAAGGAATCCGAACAGGTTTCATGATTGTTGCAAGCTGATTCCAGCCGTTCCACGGAAATCTGGAACCTTGGAATCCGCAGGATGAAGTTCTTCGTAACCGTGTCGTTACAGGCAACATCCACAGTGGATTCCAGCGTGCAATAAAGCTCCTTCGATGCGCGAAGCACTTCAGAACCACAAGGCGCAGGAATGTGATAGTAACCCGTCGAATCCGAAATCGTCATCCGGCCGGTGGAAACCACTTCAACTGTTACGCCCGGAACGATCCGGTTTGTCGGATATTCCCGTGTATAGCCCTTAACAACTCCGGGAGTCCAGCAGTTGTAACAGATACATCCACCATCGCGCGGACAGAAGTCGCCGCTGCCATTGCAGCAATACACAGTCGCGTCCGTACCGTCCTGATTCTCAATACCGACTGTAGCACTCTCGAAGTGGTCCACGGTATGATACTGGAATCGAATGCCGCCGTAGCGGAACAGAATAATTTCAAAGGTGGCCGTGCCGTCGAGCGCCAGATATGGTACATCCTTCCACTCGATAACAATACCGCCTGGCATGGTCTTATACCAGCAGGTACCTCCACTGGACGGATCCAAATCATCCCACAGAGCGTACACAGCGCCATTGGGTTCTTCCGGAGTCGGGAGTGGGCAATCATTCGAGAAATCACCGCTTGTGCTTTCAAACGTGATAAATCCGTTGGAAGCGAAGCGGAAACTGGTGTACTGCTCACCGAAGAACTCGAAAGAGAAGCCAATCGGGAACGGTCCGAGGTTGCTGTCATCGCCGACACCAGTAATCTGAACAGCGCCCGGATCATCCGACAGTTCAATCCAATTATAAACGCACAGCGCTTCACAAAGAACATTCACATCATACGGAGGCCCCTCGTTGCCGATTTCATCCAAAGCCGTAAACGAATAGACGTGCGGAAGCTCAGGATCTGGGACTTCTTCACTATAGAAAGGCATATCCTCAGAAATTCCTTCTTCAATCAAGTCTCCATCCAAGTACACATTATACGTCGCAACGTCACTGCACGGAGTGCCGTCTGCATTCAACGTCGGTGCTTCCCACTCGAAGGAAACCTCACATCCGGTCAGATCATCAAACGAAAAACTCACATAGGGAATCATCCCCGGAGCCATATTCGGCGCCACCGTGACCGGATTAGTCGAATCGGAAAGTACCGTATCCGCTCCATAGTAAGCTGCTCGCACCCAGTAAATGTGTTCGATGTTTTCCGGAAGACCATGATCAAAGAACATCGATGATTCCGCTGGGCTGACATGATAAGGCGTATCTGTAACAACATCGCGGTAGACCCAGTAACGGTCAACTTCATCCAAGTGACCCATCGTCGTCTTCTCGCCCGACGACATCCATGAAGACTGTGCCGCCGTACGACGGTAAGATGTCACAAATCTCTCGACCGGAGTTACCGGACGCGCCGCGCTGCGAATTAATGGATTGCAATCTTCCTGCGAAGCGCTCGGCGCTGCCAGCCACAGGACTTCACCTGTCACCGGATCCTTCGCGCTTTCGGAAGCGATACCGCTCTCATAAGAGCTGGGGCCGACAATCGCCGTAGGCTGGTCGCACCGATCAATGTACACACGAATCATCGGCGTGTACATGAACCAACACGATTCGAACGTCGCCCAATCCCCTGAAACACCGGATATGCTGTAGAAGTACGTGTCATCAAGGAAACTGTCTTCATTGGAGTCTCCACCCAGTCCGAGATAATCCATACTATTCGACTGGTACGCTCCCACAAAGAAATCGCCTGATGTGATATCCAGCGGCGTATCCAGAGCATAATCTACAAAAGCGCCCATGCCGCCTGTCTGAGTATAGCCGATTTCCAGCAATTCCGCACCCGGTGCACCCACGGCATCCGTTTCCCAGACATACAATTTGTTATGGCCGCTGGGTGCCGCTTGAGTGGTCCAGTAAATGCGCAAACCGTCAATGGTGACCAGTTGATCAAATGTATATCTTACTGCGTAGTAGCCGTGGCTGCCATAACCCAAACCGCCGACTTCATTGGACCCATCGTCATAGTAATACTCACGTACTTGTGATTCATGCGGACCAATCCAATCGATCATCACACGCTCATCGTAATTGCCGCCGGAAACAAGACAGGTTGGCGGCAGGGTTCCCACTGTGGCATCAACAATCGCCGAAGGCACACTTTCCACCGGTGTCGATGGACCGTTATCCTTCGCTGTGACGTAGTATTGGTACGTACCCGTAGGTGAACTGAAATAATCCATTCTCCAATATAGACTAGCGCTTAAACAAGTATCCAGATGAAAACCGGTTTCTCCCGGATCGCTGCGATAGATGCAGTATTCATGCACGGTCGTATCGCTACTGAGATTCCAGGTCAGAGTTACAGCTCCCATCCCATATGACCAATATCCAGAGACTCCTGTTACCTGCGCGGGAGTGCTGCGAGCCAGCGTAAAGTCCTCTCCAGTCACGGCATCAAACGGCAGCAGATTCACTGCAGAAACACCGCTCGCATAGCCGGGCAGCGATGCTGTCACCGTGCGCGTTCCTCCCTGCACTCCCTCCAGCGTATAATCACCGGTCACAGATGGATGCGCCTCATCGCCTAAATCAGTTGCAAGGGTCACGTCTGTCAGAGTGCCGCCATACGTCGGATCCAGAACGATAGTTCCACTGATAGAACCCGTTCCGGGGCAGGCCACGCTGAGCCGATAGGCATCTCCCGCTGCCGGACATGCGACTCCGGCACCATTGCAGCAAAGCTGCATATAGTTCGTGCCAGTGATATCCTCAATACCTATCGTAGCGGATGTCATCGCACCGGAGAAAGCGGTATGATAGACGAAATCAATTGTGCCGTCCGTTCGAATGATGACTTGGAAGGTACCAGTACCGGCGGCATCATAGAAACCAACACCATCCCACTGAACGATAAACTCCGCACCATCACTGTACTTATAGATCGTGCCGCCCTGTGCGAGTGAGAAGTCATCAAAGAACGGATAAATCGCATTCATCGGTCCGGCATCCGGCAAACAATCGTTGATGTAATAACCACCGGTCGAGGTGAAACTGAGCCATCCGTTTTCGGAAATATTAATCGCTGTATAGTTGCCGCCATAGTAGTTGAACGTAAAACCAAGTTCCACTCCGATAACGACACCATCTTCAGACGTAATATTCAGCGCTTCACCTGTACCCACCGAAATATCATTCCAAGAATAATCGATAACCGCCCAATCATAGAGACCTTCCGTCCCTAAAAAGGCGGAAACATGCGCCGACACGCCTTCTCCGTCTGTGTTGTATGGAATCACTTCCCACTGATGCGCGCCCATCGTTGTCATGCCTTCATCCAGATAGAATAACGCACCATCGATGGTCGGCGATATAAAACCAACAACCCGCACCGTATCCCAACAGGAATAGCGCCAGACGACAATACTATCCAAATCCGTCAATGGATTGCCAGCAGCATCCACAGAAGGATTCGTCCATTCTAAGAATGCTCCCATGGGGCTGTCATAGGCGGTGAGCTGCAAACTCGTGACCGGACCAGGCCCCTGAAGAGCGACGCCCTTCCAACATGTATTCGTAAAAGTCACCGGCAACTCTGTACCATCAAGTCCGCCGAAGACATAGAGATCCGTTCCGTCCGTAGCCGCGGCAGGCCATACGCGCGAAGCCGGTAAGGCTCCTTCATTCGTCCAGTCACCCGTAGCCGGATCAAACTTAACCACATCTCCGTAAGCCGTCCCTCCGGAAGGAGCGCTTTCGCCGCCAATCAGATAAATGTAGGCGCCGACAGCGACAGCCGTCGCATAGACACGAGGCTGCGGCATATCCGCAAGTTGAGTCCAAGTGCCGCCCGGAGTGTATTCGAGTACGCGGCTTGGATTATTCGCGCCGCCGAAAGAGTAAACCTTTCCATTACTCCCCGCAGCGCTTGCCATCCAACCATCCGCACTCGGAAGGTCCGCAATGTCAGACCAAGTCTCCGAGATGACGTCCGTTTTCTGAGCAGAGGTCATAGTGGCAAACCCATCCGAGCCACCGAAAACATAGATGGCGTCATCGACAATCGCGACACCATGTGCATAACGCGCATTGCATTCATTAGCAAAACTGTCCCAAGAATCGATATGCATGTCGTAGACGTCTGCCCTTCCGGAAACAACTCCGGCCTCGGTGATTCCGCCGACAATGAAAAGATTCGAACCACTCTGGACCTGACCGCTACCGGTCATACGGCGTGGAGATGAGAAGG
>CBDVDL010000116.1:0-6230 GCA_965372735.1 uncultured Alphaproteobacteria bacterium
GGTGTTGGCTGCTTGCAGCCGACCCTTAAATAGGAAATACAAATGGCCTACAAGCCTCTCGATTACTATCGCGTACAGGATTTGCTCACGGACGAGGAAAAACTGATTCAAGAAACCGTCCGCGATTTCGTCACGGACAATCTGATGCCCATCATACAAGATTGCAACCGCGAAGCGCGTTTCCCTGTCGAACTGGTCACCAAACTCGCGGAACTTGGATTCCTCGGCGCGCCTTACCCTGAGAAATACGGCTGCGCTGCTCTGGGGCCGGTCGCTTACGGACTGATTAATCAGGAACTGGAGCGTGGCGATTCCGGGTTGCGTTCCTTCGTTTCGGTGCAGACGTCTCTGGTGATGTACCCCATTTTCGCCTATGGCACGGACAAGCAAAAAGATGATTGGCTCCCGCGTCTGGCGCAGGGCGAAGCCATCGGCTGCTTCGGTTTAACCGAGCCCGATTTCGGTTCCAACCCCGGAGGAATGCTCACGCGCGCCGAAGATAAAGGCTCGCACTACGTGTTGTCCGGCAGCAAAGCATGGATTACCAACGGTACCATCGCGGATGTCGCTATTATCTGGGCGAAACTCGACGGCGTCGTGCGTGGTTTTATCGTCGAAACGAACCGCGAAGGTTTCTCCGCTCCTGAAATCAAGAACAAATTCTCTCTGCGAGCCAGCGTCACATCCGACTTAATTTTAGAGGATGTCGAAATCCCAAAAGAGAATATCCTCCCCGATGTGCAGGGTTTGAAAGGGCCGCTCTCCTGTCTGACGCAGGCGCGTTACTCGATTGCGTGGGGAAGTATCGGAGCGGCGATGGCTGTCTTCGATGAAGTGCTGCAATACAGTCTTTCGCGCATCCAGTTCGACAAACCGATTGCAAGTTTTCAGCTCGTTCAAAATAAGCTGACGTGGATGGCGACAGAAATCACCAAGGCTCAGCTTCTGAACTTTCGTCTGGGACAGCTCAAAGCGGACGGAAAAGCTTCAGCAGTTCAGGTATCTATGGCGAAACGCAACAACGTCGGCACCGCGCTTGAAATCGCCCGCGTCGGCAGGGATATTTTGGGCGCGAACGGCATCTCCGACGAATATCAGACCTTCCGCCACATGAACAACCTCGAATCCGTCAACACCTACGAGGGCACCTACGACATCCACACCCTCATCATCGGCCATGACCTGACAGGCATCCCAGCGTACGAATAGCTCCTTCACCCTGTAACGACAATATAAAAAGCCCGGCCATTGCAGACCGGGCTTTTCATTTCACACACCCCCCTCGCCGAGCCGGGTTCAGCGCTTATTCCCGCATAACCAAACGATAAAACTAGTGCCGTTTCTCGAAAGGTTGTCCCGTCATTGTCGTTTCCAGACCGCCAATGGCAGTAGCGCGCGTAGCCCGGCCGGAATCTTAAATGATCTATTTCACCAGCAGCATCTTGCGATTGTGGATGATGCGACCATTTGCTTGAAGTCGCGCGAAATAAATCCCCGTCGCCAGACCACTGCCGTCGAACGTTGCGCGATGAACACCCGCCGTGTAATTCCCATCCACCAAGACAGCCGCTCGCCGCCCGAGGATATCGAAAATTTCGAGTCGCACATCCGCAGCTTGCGGCATCCCCCATTCAAAAGTTGTCGTCGGATTGAACGGATTCGGCCAGCAGGGCGCCAGATAAAATTCTCCCGGTACGCTTCCCGAAGTCGGTTCGGAAAATACAATATCACCTGTCGTGAAATAAATCGACCGGCCTGCGGTCACTCCCGCGGCATTCGAGTCCAGCACGGTGTTATAGAGATATTGGATGCCATCGGTTTCGTCGGCGTTTTCCATCCCAACCGTGCAGGCCATATCGAAATCAACCTTCTTGTATTGAAATTGAAATGGTCCGTCACCGGTCAATGTTTCGTGAAAAGCCGGGTCATAAAGAATCACTTCAAAAGTCGCCCGGCGGTGCGACCATGACCAGAACTGCACGCTGTCCCATTCGATAATGAACCGATGATTGGGTTCGTCAAAATAGTAAGCATAAGCCGCGCCCGAGGCAGTCGCCTGGATATCCGTCCAGAACGGCGCTAAAAGTCTCCCCGGACCGGATGATGAAGGTATCGGATAGTGCTGCCAGTCTCCTTCGGCAGTCTGTCCCGGAACAACGAAACCGTTTTCGGTGACGTTCACAACATCAACGGGCTCTCCATAGTAAACGAAGGTGAAAGGAAGTTCAAGCTGCGTGAACTGGTCTTCCGAAATCGTAAACGTTGTCCCGGAGCCGCCGTGAGCGGGATTCACTTCGACCCAGTCATAGGGCTTGCCCAAACTATCCACATCATCCCACGCCATATAGCCATAAGTATCAGGCCCTGTGGGAAGAATCACTCTTGAATCCCTCAGATGAAAATCCTGTATCGTTGTCTGCGATGATACGATGGTCACCATCTCCGTATCGGCTTCCAACAGTGCAGACGAAACAGCGACGAAATACTCTCCGGCAGCCACACTCGTTTCGTACAAACCATCTCCTCCCGTTATCATCGGCGGCAATGGTGTATCCAAAACCCGGACAACCGCGCCTGATGCAGGCCCGGATGTAACGTGATAGACAGTTCCTCGCAGCGTCCCCGCTTCAGCGACCGGAAGCGACAGATTCTCCGTAGCCGTCTCGCCTCCAATAACACTGACAACTCGCTGTGTCTGTTCATAGCCGTAGAGATAAAAATCAACGGAATTCCCGCCGGGTTTCAGAAAGATATAATACGCTCCATCCGCATCCGTGAACACCACTCGCGAATCATCCGTGCTAACGCGCACTCCCGCCAGCGGAAGACCCGAGGCGTCGTCCGTGACAATTCCCGTCACTTCGCCTAAACTGTCAAGCACAAACGCCACCGCCGCATACGCATCAACCTTGCCAGCTCCGAAGAGCGAATCCTCGCCCGGATCACCTGCGTCGCGCGCGGTCAATTTCAGTGCGCGGCAGACTTCCTCAGGCGAAATTCCCGGCACCGCCGACACAATCAACGCCACCGTTCCTCCGACATGTGGCGTTGCCGCCGATGTCCCGCCAAATCCGTTTCGACAGCCTCCAAAACGGGCTAATGTCCTCACAATCGTTGGAGCGCATATCTCGGGCTTCAAAAGACCGATATAAGCTCCTTCCTGATACGGATAATCATTATATTCCGGAGGCCAATTGTCACCTGCACAATGAGGCATTGACGGATGAAAACATAAATCCTCTTCCGACCAGGCCGAAGGTCCCCGCCCAGAATTGTCATAATGAGTACCATCACTTCGATAGCCTGTAACAGCAATAATGGACGATACGCCTCCGATTATCTCCTGCGCTGGAGAAAGCCACGGGGGTGGAGAGTTGGCTGGACAAGGTATATGCAGAGGTGGATCGAAACCTGAAGCGCCTTGGTTTCCGGTGGAATTCACATGGACAATCCCCGCCGCCAGTTCCATCTCGTTGATATGTCGCCAGACAACCGGATCAGGACATTCACTAATCGATGTGCACTCCGTGAACTTAAAACTGACGGACATGGAAATCAGATGCACGCCCTTGGCAATCCCATACTGCATCCCCAACCACATAGATGATTGATACTGATGATCGATCAATCCCATCAGCGTGGCTTCAGGTGCGATACCTACCGTGTCGCAAACGGACGCACCTCCGGCGACTATCCCTGCCGTGCAGGTGCCATGCCCATGATGATCAGACACATCATTATTATCGCCGTCGAAATTCCAGCCGTGAAAATCATCAATGTATCCGTTGCCGTCATCATCAATTCCATTCCGCTCTTCCTCATCAATATTTCCGTTTCCGTTTAAATCCTCACCCGGATTGACCCAGATTTTGCCTGCCAAATCGGGATGAGTCATATCAATCCCGGAATCCATCATCCCCACAAGCGCGCCCTGGCCGTAAACGCCGAACTCTTCCCAGACCTGAATCACTCCAATATCCGCGAGTCCCCAAGAAACATAGTCCAAATGCGCCGGAGGCTGCCAGCGTTTTTTCGCTTCATCCAGCGTATTTTCAAACACCCTATCGTGCATCACCCATTCGATTCCCGGATATTGTTCTTCGCAAACGGTAAGCAAACCCGTCGTAATTTCGCAGACAACTCCATTGATAACCCACAGCGGACGAAGCAGGCCAACGTTTCCAGTCGCTTTCTGTGCCTCCAACGTCTCCATGAGAGACGTTCCAGCGAGCTCAAATCTCGACTTCAGCGCATGAATAACAAATTCCCGGCGCGCGTCACCATGCAGCTTCCGGGCAATCGGATAAAGCTCGTTCATCGTGACCGGATTCTCCAAGAAAAGAACAACCCGCACCAGTTCATCGTCATCAGCTTCAGCAAGCACCCTGTCAAGAGCAGGCGTATGCACAGACGCAAATAGGATTGTCCCGCAAAAAATTATTGAAATCAAGCCAAAGAAAAAATACCTCATGATGCTCGCTCCTTGAAAAGGCCGTTCTTGGAAGCCCGCTGCTTTTAAAGCTGGCCTGTGATATTTGAAACTTATGGAGAATCTATGTATATTTATACTTCGCCGAGCTGGGTTAAGCGCTCTCCTCCTTACCCCTGCGAGAGAACACCTGCGCGCAACCCGGCCGGAACTGATACAGCCTCAGACTATAATTTTAAAAATTTCCGGCAAAGATGCAAGGACAAACCGGCGTTCAGCGATTGATTCATTCCGGGGAATGGCTTTTGGCTATCCTCGCTTTCGCGCTACGTTTGGCGTATATCCTCGCGGCGAAATCAAATCCTACCTTCTGGGCGCCAGCGGTGGATCCGTTCTGGTACGATGAAGCCGCGATGCTCTTTGTCGGTGGTTCGCTGGGAGAACTGCCCTTTTTCCGCGCACCGCTCTACCCGGCTCTATTAGGAGCAGTGTACTACTTCTTCGGCCACAGTCTGCTTGCGGCGCGGATACTCAGCGCTCTCTTGCAATCCGCTGCCGTCTGGGCGCTCTTCAAAATGAGCTATCGCCATTTCTCGCCGCTCGTTGCGTGGATAGCCGCGGGCTTGTTGGCGCTGAGCGGCATGGCAATTTATTTCTCCGGCGAGATTCTATCGACCAGCCTTGAACTGCTGATTGCTATCTGCGCTCTATGGGCAACGCTGCATGTGCTGACAAATCCCACAAGAATTTCCAGCGCTCTGTGCGGCTTAAGCTGGGGAATCGCCATTATTACACGTCCCAATTTTCTGGTCATCCTGCCGGTAGTTCTATTTTTCCTTCTTTGGAGAAAGCGGCAGAAACTTTCCCGGCTGCTTATCTGGGCTTTCAGCGTCTTGCTTCCCATATTGCCCGTGACATTGACAAACATCATAGGCGGCGGAGAATCCGTTTTTCTGGCGACACAAGGCGGCGTGAATTTCTGGATTGGCAACAATCCAGAAGCCACCGGCATGCACTCCTCGCTTCCGGGCATCGGAACGAATTGGACCATGCAAGACGCCGAAGAAATCGCCGCCTCGGAAACCGGCAAACGACTGCGCCCCGGCGAACTGTCCGATTTCTATTACGGTAAAGCGTTCCGTTTTTTCGCCGCGCACCCGTGGACAGAAGCAAGACTCCTGCTGCGAAAAACGCTCCTGTTCCTGAATCGCTTCGAAATATCGAACAACAAGCACCTGAGCTATTTCATGGCGTTAGCGCCATGGCTGCCGCCGTTGCGTCACTTGGGATTCGGATTTTTAATTCCCTTCGCGCTCGTCGGCGTGTGGGTCACGCGTAAAAGAGAACAAACGCAGTTTCTGCTGGGATTCCTGCTCTTCTACAGCGCGAGTGTGATTCTCTTCTTTTTAGCGGCGCGTTTTCGTATGCCCATCGTGCCCGTACTCTGCTTGCTCACGGCATTCGCGATAGATTGGCTCTGGCAAACATTTCGAAATCGCTCGGGATTACGTCAGCTCTCGCCGTTGCTTCTCCTGATTCCCGGCATCATCGTTACCCAGATAAACCCGTGGCAACTGCGCGAATCCCCCGAAGGCTGGGCGCATTACATGGAAGGGAACGCATATATGCACTTGGGGGAACCTGACAAAGCCGAAGCCGCGTTCCGCGAAGCTCTAAACGATGTCGTCTTTCTGCCGCTGGCGCATGTCAATCTCGGCGTCATCGCTTATCGCCGGGGAGACATCGCCGAAGCTGAAAAACAGTATCGCCAATATTGATTGGAACAATACAAAAGTCTACT
>CBDVDL010000117.1:0-6205 GCA_965372735.1 uncultured Alphaproteobacteria bacterium
CGATGATGTAAAGTTCCACAACCAGAAAAGTCTCGGATTTCGAGGCTTTTCTTTATTTCCATGGAAAAATAGTTCATCTGTAAAATGAATAGAAAAGCCCCGATTTCTTCTACAGGAGTCGGGGTTTTTATCTATGAAATAGGCCGTGGGTATGGAAAAAAAGGCAGGCAGAGCCAGCCTTTAGGATAGAAGTGGGAGATGGAATAAAAAATCCTACGGGCTGGCTCTGCCTGCCCGACATCAGTAACAAGAAAAAAGCCGCCCAAGAGGCGGCTGACAAAAAAACTTAGAAATAGAGAAGACCTAACGGATTTCTTTGTGAACCGTATGGCGTCTCAGAAAGGGATTGTATTTCTTAATTTCCAGACGTTCCGGATGGTTCCGCCGGTTTTTCGTGGTCGCATAGCGTGAAGGCGGCACACCTAATTTGCGCGCTTCCGTGCATTCGAGCGTAATTTTAATGCGTCCTTCTTTTGCTTTCTTCGCCATCGGTCAGACTCCTTAAGGTTTCGGCCGCAGATTGGCGGGCAAACCGTTTTTGTCAATGGTTTTAATCGCACGAGTACTCAGTCGCAACCGAACCCATTGGCCGCTGATCGGATCAAAGATTCGCTTGGTTTGAAGATTCGGCAACTGCCATTTTCGTGTTCGGTTGTTGGCGTGGGAAACGTTATTCGCTTTGTGGCGACGTGTTCCCAACATGGCGCATCGCTTGGCCATTATCGCACTCCTTATTAGTACGTGTCTGCGTCGGTTGTGAAAGGTAGCAAGGCCAAATGGCGGGCGCGCTTGATGGCCTGCGTCACCTGACGTTGTTGTGAAGTATTGAGCCTTGTAATGCGCCTCGGAAGGATTTTGCCCTGCGGACTGATGAATCGCTGCATCAGCTTCAAATCCTTGTAGTCCACAAAATCGATGTTGTGCTCATCCAGATAAGACGGCTTGCGTTGGTACGATGATGTTCGAAGGCGCATGAGCTTTGAATTTCCTTATGCTTGGGCGTTCGCGTATGGAACTGTCTCGAATTCAAGCCATTAATATAAAAATAATTCCTTAAGAAGTCAAGACCTCTTTCTCATTATCAAGCAGATATGTCCTGTTCCTCAAATTCCCGTCAGCATGTCCTCTTAACTCTTTATAGATTCCTCTAAAGCAAGAGGGGTGCCAACAAACAGATTGCTGATGATTTCACAATATGGTCATGGATGTGCTTGTCTTTCTATGACTTCCCGCTCGAAAACGCAACCATAACATTATCAATAGTATGAGTTTATCGAGTTGTTATTTATAGGGATAGAAAGATGAAAAAGCGCTTGACAATCTTGGATGAGTCTCTTATATTAGGCTTGCGTTTGATGACCACAATATCCAGTGGATATATTTTTAGTAGACCATATCTGTCGTGGTTAGCTGGTATGTTTTAGGAGCCGAAGGCAAGTCACTCATATTATAGAATTTCCTGCGCAAGCAGTCTGACAGATACACACCGCTACTCTTTTTAGACGATTCATGAAGTATTCAAGTTTGAGTGGCGGTTTTCTCGCTCATTTTGGGCAATATTCATGAATTCTATGTCCGTTCATTTCACTTTACTTAGAGGAAAAACCATTGCATTTTGAACGCCGCTATACGGTTGAGGGTCTTGATCCTTTTGAAAAACTGGACTTTATCACCCATGACTCGAAGCTGACCGACTTGGATGGAACGGTTATTTTCGAGGCGGGTGATGTCGTGGCCCCTGATTTCTGGTCACAGGTAGCCGTAGATATTTTAGCTCAGAAGTATTTCCGGAAAACAGGTATTCCTGCGCGAATGCGGCCGGTGGAGGAGGATGGAGTGCCTGTCTGGCTTCGACGCCGGGAACCCGACGAGGATGCCCTGAAGGAACTGCCTGAAGAACAACGGTTTATCGACGAAAAAGATGCCAGGCAGGTTTTCATTCGTCTTGCCGGATGCTGGACATACTGGGGTTGGAAGCATCATTACTTTGACGAGGAATCCGACGCGCGTGCCTTCTTCGATGAACTTTGCTACATGCTGGCGACTCAAATGGTCGCGCCCAACTCGCCGCAATGGTTTAATACCGGTCTTTATTGGGCTTATGGTATCAGTGGCCGTGCGCAAGGTCACTATTTCTGTGCTCCGGACACCGGGGAATTGTGCGAGTCATCCAGCGCGTATGAACGTCCTCAACCGCACGCCTGTTTTATTCAGTCCGTCAAGGATGATTTAATTAAGTCCGGCGGTATCATGGACTTGTGGGTGCGCGAGGCCCGGTTGTTCAAGTATGGCTCTGGAACCGGGACGAATTTTTCCAAAGTGCGCGGAGAGGGAGAGGTGCTTTCCGGCGGAGGAAAATCATCGGGGCTTATGAGTTTCCTGAAAATCGGCGACAGAGCGGCGGGAGCGATTAAGTCCGGAGGCACGACACGCCGCGCCGCGAAGATGGTGACGCTGGATGTCGATCATCCCGATATCGAACAATATATTAATTGGAAAGCTGCTGAAGAACATAAGGTTGCGGCTCTCATCGCGGGTTCCAAGTCGTGTGAAAAGCATCTGAAGGCTGTCATGAAGGCCTGTCATTCCAATGAAGCGTTGGCGGATGATTTTCGCTTCGATGGCCGAAAAAATTCCCGGTTGGGAGAGGCGATTCGGGCGGCGCGCTCAGCCTTTATTCCGGAGAATTATATCCATCGCGTTATTCAGCTTGCGCGTCAAGGATTTCGGGATTTTGAATTTGAGTCTTACAACAGCGACTGGAATTCGCAGGCGTATTTGACGGTTTCCGGTCAGAATTCGAATAACTCCGTGCGCGTGTCGAATCAGTTTTTGGAGGCGGTTAAGAGCGACGGTCAATGGGATTTGATTCGACGGACGGACGGCAGAATTCATAAGACGATTGACGCGCGCGACCTCTGGCGACAAATGGCGGAGGCGGCGTGGGCTTGCGCGGACCCGGGCGTGCAGTATGACACAACGATTAATGAATGGAATACATGCGCCGCCGACGGATCGATTACCGCTTCGAATCCCTGTTCGGAATATATGTTCCTCGATGATACGGCGTGCAATCTGGCGTCGCTCAACCTGATGAAATTTCTCGATATCCGTAAGGGAGAAATCGATATCGAGAGTTTTCAGCATGCGACGCGACTCTGGACAGTCGTGTTGGATATTTCCGTTCTTATGGCGCAATTTCCGAGCAAAGAAATCGCGATGCGCTCCTATGAGTATCGAACTTTGGGATTGGGCTACGCGAATTTGGGCGCGGTTTTCATGGTGCTGGGAATTCCCTACGACAGCAAGGAAGCGTTCGGAATTTGCAGCACGCTCACGGCTTTGATGACCGGACATGGCTACCGCGTATCTGCTGAGATGGCCGGTGAACTTGGCTCATTCCCGGCATACAAACGAAACGCGGCTTCCATGCTGCGTGTTATTCGGAATCATCGGCAAGCCGCTTATCATGCGTCGTCGAATGCGTATGACGGGCTTTCGACGCTTCCGAATCTGCCGGAGCCATCGTCCTGCCCATCTTATTTACAGCAAGCCGCAAAGCAGGCGTGGGATTCTGCACTCGCGCAGGGGGAAAGATACGGCTATCGGAACGCACAGCTTTCCGCCATCGCTCCGACCGGGACCATCGGGCTATTGATGGATTGCGACACAACTGGAATCGAACCGGACTTCGCGCTTGTGAAATTTAAGAAACTCGCGGGGGGAGGTTATTTCCGGATTATCAACGGCTCGGTGCCGCTGGCGCTGGAAAGACTGGGCTACCCCGAAGATCAGATGCGGCAGATTGTCCGCTATTGCGTGGGCTCAGGGACTCTGAAGGGTGCACCCTATGTCAATCCCACGACTCTGCGCTCGAAAGGCTTCGACGATGCAACTATCGAGAAGGTGGAACAGGGACTGAAATCCGCTTTTAGTTTAAGCTTTGCGTTCCTGCCGCGAGTTTTGGGCGAAGATTTTATCGAGAAGAAATTAGGAATAGATTCCGAGAAGCTCAGGAAAGTTGGAGGAGATGTCCTGCGAGCGTTGGGCTTCAGTCGGGAGCAGTGCCGGGAAGCCAGCGATAATATCTGCGGGCGGATGACACTCGAAGGCGCGCCTCATCTATCGCCGGAACATCTGCCGGTGTTCGACTGCGCGAGCAAATGCGGCGCGTACGGACAGCGCTATATTGCGTCGGCGGCTCACATGCGCATGTTGGCCGCCGCTCAGCCGTTTGTTTCCGGCGGGATTTCCAAGACCATCAATCTGCCGAATGACGCAACGATTGAAGCGATTGAAGACATCTATTTCGACAGTTGGAAAATGATGTTGAAATCGGTGGCGATTTACCGGGACGGCTCGAAACTCAGCCAGCCTCTGAGTCATCTGGTCGAAAGTGATTTAACTGTCTCTGCAGAAGCGGAAGCGCCGCGCGTCATAGAAGCCGCCGAGAAAATCACGCGGCACGTTTTCGCTCAGCGTCGTCGCTTGCCCGACCGCCGGGGCGGCTACACACAGAAAGCCAACATCGGCTCACATAAGATTTACCTGCGGACGGGTGAGTACGAAAGCGGCGGTTTAGGCGAAATCTTCCTCGACATGCACAAAGAGGGAGCGGCGTTTCGCAGCATGATGAACTGCTTTGCGATAGCGATTTCTCTCGGGCTTCAGCACGGCGTGCCCCTCGAGGAATTCGTGGACGCGTTCGTGTTCACGCGGTTTGAGCCGAACGGTTTTGTGGTGGGGAATCAGCATATCAAACACGCGACGTCCGTGATTGATTATATTTTCCGCGAGCTTGCCATCACCTACCTCGGGCGCCACGATTTAGCTCAGCTCGATGCCAGTTCCGAAGATATGCGCCACGATACCGTTAGCGACACTCCGAAACGCTCGCCGCATTCGAGTCATCTCCATCTCTCGATTGAAGACCTTAATGGCGATGGGGGTAACGGCGGAAATGGCAATGGTAATAGAGAACATCTGGCGGAACTCGTGAAGTTGGCGCGGCTGCAGGGCTATGAAGGAGACCCGTGCATCGAATGCGGCCAGTTCACGATGGTGCGCAACGGAACCTGCACGCGATGCGTCTCCTGCGGCGCGACGAACGGGTGTAGTTAGAGCACAGGCACGCCGCGAGTGGGTGCCTCGAGCCCCTCGCGTAAAACAGCTTTCGGATGGCGTATTCTATATTACTTCAACATTCTGGGCAGATCAGGGTATCTGCCTCGGCGAGAGGGACGGTGTTTAAAAATCACTATTACTAACAAGTAAACCTTCAGAAAGGACAACAATCATGTCGTACAAATCCCCCTGGCATTCAACCGCGCCCAATGACCCCAAAGTGCATCACAACAACAACAAATGTACTGAGGGGAACAACATCGAGGCACGCAATTTGGAGCAAGGAACCGGAGGATATCCCCTCTGCAAGCGTTGTGCAGAGCTGAATGCGCAAGGAAAGTAACATCCTCCCGCGAGACATCGGTCTGTGATGGGAATGAATGTTAATTCCCACCACGGGCCGACCGGTTCTTCATCCTGTATAGATCACAGCCTCCGCAATTCATTGACCTTAAGCCCATTTTTAGTGCAATCGCCAACGCACGGAATCCCTCGCCTCTATTTCCATGAAATCTCACAGTCGGCTCATAATAAGCGTGGCCCAGCCCACCTTCACATGACTCAAAGGTTTCTATTCCTCCCTCAATGAGTACCTGCACTTCCCGCCTGATGCCTTTATCCAGTCGGGAATAGAGATTCCTTTCATGTTTCATCTTACAACCACGTTACCTTAATCTGGGACATTCCGATTACTAATCGCGACCTCCGGTCGCGGGAATTAAAAGCCCGGCTCATTCGAGTCGGGCTTTCGTTTCATACAAGGAAGGTGATGAAGTTACTCGGGTGATGCTTCTACTTTTTTCATGGGCGCTTTGAAGATGACCGTGGTGAAGAGTTCGATTAAGAAGCCCCACAGAATGCCGAAAGCAGCCATCATAAAGAAGTCACCCACGTCCCCCCAAACGGACATTGCAAGTCCGCCAAGAAAACCGATGGCGATGCCATGCAATACCCAACCGAGTCTCCATGCGGAGATACCGATGGCAAATCCGATAAAGGCTCGATTAAAAATCAAAGACCACATCACGGAATTCGACATTTGTTCTTCCGCGAACGTCTTTCCGCCAACGGCGCAAAGCAA
>CBDVDL010000118.1:0-6203 GCA_965372735.1 uncultured Alphaproteobacteria bacterium
GAACGAAACGCAAGATTGGAAAGACTGTACCAGAGTGTTGCCAGCAGCGCGTGTTCTTCATTGCGGCAGGCGTTTTGTCTCTGGATAATTTTCCCACCGCCGTCCGCGTTGACATTGCCCCACCAAACCATGAAGGTATAAACACCGAACGCGACGAAAGCCGGTGTCCAGAATTCGGCGCTGAAAGGACTTATGCCTCCCGGCGAAGGTACCAGCCGCATGGCTTCGGAGCCGCCCAAAGCCTGTCCCAATTTTTCGTGCAGGGAACTTAGGCCGCCGACATAATTCACCGCATAGACAGCGAAGATAATTGCTCCGGCCTGCGCGACAACATATTGCAGCAGGTCCGTCAGCGCGACGCCCCACAAACCGGCGAGCAGCGTATAGAAAAACGCCAGCCCGGTAAAGAGCAAAATAGCCGTCATCTTTTCCCAGCCGACGGCGGCGCTCATAATCTTCGCCATCGCCAGAATCACCCAGCCCATCCCGATGACGTTGATAGGCAACGCCAGCCACAGCGCTCGAAAGCCGCGCAGGAATTTAGAGGGAAGCCCATGCCCGTAGCGCTGCTCGGTCAGTTCGACATCGGTTAAAACTCCCGCGCGTCGCCATAGAGGCGCTAAGAAAAACGCGGCGAAGAGCGAGCCGATTCCGAAACACCACCATTGCCAGTTTTCGTAGATACCGACGGTTCGCACCAGTTTGCAGACATATAGCGGCGTGTCGCACGAAAAACTCGTCGCGACCATCGACGTCCCCGCAATCCACCACGGCAACGCCCGTCCCGCGAGAAAATATTCTTCCGTCGAGCGGTGAGCACGCCGCGTCATCGCCACGCCAATGACTACGGCGATGAGGTTGTAGGCGATAATAATCACCCAATCTACATTCGCAAGCATTGAAATAAAGATAACATAATATATCTTAACTACAAATCACGATAATATCCCTCCGCGTGCGTAAACCCGGCTGGAATAGAATAAAGATTTCCTTGCATTTCATGGAAGAATATACTATATTTGATCTTTCGTTTTATCACAAGAACATATTAGCCTTTGAATGGAAGGATTCCCATGAACACAGGAATCATCAGTATTGTAATGGGTGCTGTCGGTTTGCTCTTTGCTCTGATTCTCTACTTTTCCATGAAGCGCCAAGAAGCCGGCACTCCGCTTATGCAGGAGCTCGCCGCAACAATTCATCGCGGAGCGATGATTTTTCTGCGAAATGAATACTCTGTGCTGGCAATTTTTATCGTCATTGTTTTTATCCTGCTCGCGGTTTTCATTCAACCTCAAACGGGCATCGCGTTTCTCGCGGGAGCCGCCTGTTCGATGCTCGCCGGATACTTTGGTATGAACGCGGCGACCAGCGCGAATGTCCGCACAGCCTGGGCCGCGAAACAAAAAGGACAGGGCGCCGCACTCATGACCGCGTTCACTGGCGGCGCTGTGATGGGGATGTCTGTCGCGAGTCTCGGAATTTTAGGCCTCGGCGTATTCTTCCTTCTTTTCATTAAAGCTGACCCGTCAATTCTGGCTGGCTTTTCGATGGGTGCGTCTACCATTGCGCTTTTTGCGCGTGTTGGGGGCGGAATTTTCACGAAAAGCGCGGACGTGGGCGCAGATCTCGTGGGTAAAGTCGAAGCCGGAATTCCCGAAGACGACCCGCGCAATCCGGCTGTGATTGCGGATAATGTCGGCGACAATGTCGGCGATACGGCGGGAATGGGCGCCGACCTTTTTGAATCGTACGTGGGAAGCATCGTTGCGTCGATTGCGATTGCCGCGACGGGCGCCGCTTACGCCGGACTCCGCATGGAATACATGACGTTGCCGATGCTCATGGCTGCCTTCGGACTCATCGCTTCGATTATCGGCATCCTTTCGATTCGTCTCTTCAAGAAAATGAATCCGCAAACGGTTTTGCGCATGGGCACCTACGTCGCGCTAATTCTCTTCGCGATTGCTACCTATATTCTCATAGGTAAACTCGGCCTTCCGCAAAAAGTATTCGGTGCGGTTATCGCAGGAGCGCTCGCGGGGGTGGCGATTGGATTGCTGACGGAATACTACACCAGTTCCACACCTGTCCGAAAAATCGCCAACGCATCGAAAACGGGCGTCGCCACGAACATCATCGCGGGGCTGGCCGTGGGAATGGAAAGTGTCGCGCTTCCAATTATCGTTATTTCTATCGCTATCTTCGTGAGTTCCCAACTGGCCGGGCTGTATGGAATCGCTATCGCCGGAGCAGGGATGCTCGCCACCGTCGGAGTTACCATGTCCGTGGACGCATACGGGCCGATTGCCGATAACGCGGGCGGTATCACCGAAATGGCCAAACTCGGGCCTGAAGTGCGTAAAATCACTGACAAGCTCGATTCGCTTGGCAACACAACCGCCGCCATCGGCAAAGGCTTCGCTATCGGTTCAGCGGCGTTGACAGCGTTAGCGCTTTTTGCAGCTTACACGTCCGCCGTCGGTTTGGAAATGATTAACCTCATCAGTGCGCGTGTCGTCATCGGCATTTTCCTCGGCGGTCTTTTGGCGTTTCTAATCTCAGCGCTTACGATGAACGCTGTCGGGCGGGCGGCCTTTAAAATGGTCAATGAAGTTCGCCGTCAGTTCCGCGAGATTCCCGGTATTATGGAAGGCACCGGCAAACCGGATTCCGAGCGTTGCGTCGCCATCAGCGCTCGCGCGGCACTCGTAGAGATGATTGCGCCGGGACTTTTAGCAGTCGTATCGCCGATTCTGGTTGGATTTCTCCTCGGCAAGGAAGCATTAGGCGGTCTGCTCGCGGGAGCCACACTCGCCGGAGTCCTCATGGCGCTCATGATGGCGAACGCCGGTGGTGCATGGCACAACGCGAAGAAATACATTGAATCAGGCGCACTCGGCGGCAAAGGTTCCGATACGCATAAGGCCGCAGTCGACGGCGACACCTTCGGCGATCCCTTCAAAGACACCTCCGGCCCATCGATGAACATCCTTATCAAGCTCATGGCGATTGTGTCTCTGGTGTTAGCGCCGTTGTTGAAATAAACAAATAGATTGCGGAGTAATTAATGGCTCGCATTATAGCCATAATAATGCTCCTATTAGCTTTAGCACAAAACCCCTACGGATACTATATTGTACTTCGTTGGGTGATTTGTGCTATTTGCTTTTATTATGCTTTCGTTGCCTACAAGGAAAAGAACATACCTTGGGTATTGACGTTTGGAGTGGGAGCGGCAATCTATAATCCAATATTACCTCTCCATTTAGGCCGTCAAGTTTGGTTGGTAGTCAACATCGCTTCTGTGGTTGTGATTATTGCTTCTTTTTTTACGTTGAGAAAAGAAAAGCTCCCTATGAACGTAAAGTAACTGAACATGTGATCTCTTTGCATAGCGCCGATAATAGAGCTAATACAATGTTAGTCGATTGTAGCCGATCCAATCTTCAATCTTATAGACAATTTTAGGTGTGGATGTGGATACAGTTCGTTTGATTGTGTCAATAATACTTTTCGTAGCTATTTTCTTTCCAAATCCTTATGGTTATTACGTTTTTTCCAGGTGGATCATCTGTGGTTTCTGCCTTTATTATGTGTTTGAAGCCGTAAAAACTAGGAAAGTATTTTGGGCATTTGTTTTTGGAATCGTAGCAATTTCAAATAATCCTATACTCCCCATTCAATGGGATTCCGCATGGTTGGTGCCATACTTTGCATCTATGATCCTCCTGATGTGGGGTGTACAGTATGCCGGGCTTGATGAGATAGGATTATTAATTGCCAAGTCCTATATCAAGGGAAAACTTGGAGATGATAAAGCGCAGTCTGAAGCCGAAGGCTCAGCAAGCGCCTCTAATAGTGATGGCTTTGAAGTCCCAGAACCAGTTGAGCTCAAACCTTCTAGAAATCTTAAACAACTCTATCGAGAAGCTGCTAAGAGCTTTCATCCTGATTTGGTAACTGATGAAAAGGAACGAGAGCGACGGCATCGCTTTATGGCTGAAGCAAACCGAGCTTTTCATGATAGAAATGAAGATCGACTTCGGGACATACTAAGCGAGTGGAAATGCAGCCTTGATGCAGGATCATTAACTAATGAATCTGATACAGAGCCAGAAAGGGATGAGTTGTTTAAGGAAATGGCTGAAGAAGAATCAATATCTACCGAATTATCAGATAGTGATATGGTTACTGAAAACATCAGCGGAGAGATCAGGACTATCTTGGTTGTGGAAGATTGTAAAGACACGTGTGAACTCATTTGCAACTTTATGCGATTTCTGGGACATAATGTTGTATTTGCTTATAACGGTAGAGATGGTTTAGAGAAATATTTTGAAGTGAAACCGGATCTAGTGATAACAAACTTGAATATGGGTGCACCGAACGGACTTCAACTTTTACGTGCAATCAGAAAAGAGGATTTGATAACGCCTGTGATACTGGAATCTGGAAATTTGTGGATACGTCGCGCAATACCAGGATTTGATGAGTTGTTTGATGCTGTTATTGAGAAGCCCTTCAAACTTGAAGAAATGCTTAAATATGTTGAGGAGCTTCTCAGTCTGAGTCGTCAAGAATTAGAAAAACGTCATCGAGATAGAGAATGTTTTTACTATCCCAGACAGTCTGAAGAGCCAGTGGAGCAGTCATCTGAAGAATCTGCGGCTGAATCCGAAGTGGAGCTGTCGGTAGATATGGAACCAGAAGATGATGAGTCAGAAGACGATTATATCTCGAAGGATGATTTGGACGCGATTTATAAAAATTTTGACGGAGAGATAATTGAAGCCGAGCTGGAAGATGCCGAAGCATTGATTCAAAAGGGATTAGAGCTTTTCAATCTTGGGCACTATGATGAAGCCCTTCGGGCTTTTGAAAGGGCTGTCCAACTGCAGCCGGACAATGCAGACGCATGGCATAGCAAGGGCATGGCACTTTTCAAGTTTGGTCGCCATGATGAAGCCCTTCAGGCTTTTGAAAAGGCTGTCCAACTACAGCCGGGCTACGCAGAGGCGTGGGATGCTAAAGGACTGATGCTTAGGATGCTCGGCCGAGATACGGAAGCGCTTCAGGCCTACGAAAGAATGATCCAGCTTGATTCGGACTGTGCCGAGGGATGGAATGGCAAGGCGAATACACTTTATGGGCTTGGTCGTTCTGACGAAGCACTTCAGGCTTTTAAAAAGGCGATTCAGTTGCGGCCCGATGATTCCGACTCATGGCATAACATGAGCGCGGCTTTTGCTGACCTTGGACGCTATGACGAGGCCCTGAAGTGCAGTGAAAAAGCTATTCAACTGAAGCCGGACTATGCTGAAGCGTGGAAGGACAAAGGATGGTGGCTCCATCACCTTGGCCGTTATGACGATGCTCTCCACGCCTATAAAAGGGCGATTCAATTGCGGCCTGATTACATCTTAGCGTGGGGTCTAAACGGGGTGACACTTCAAAATCTTGGACGCTTTGCTGAAGCTCTTCAGGCCTTTGAAAAGGCGACCCAACTGGATCCGGATAATGCTGTGGCATGGTATAGCCTGGCACAGTGCCATGCGCTTCTCAAACAAAAAGAAGGCACACTCACTGCACTAAAGAGAGCAATTTCCCTCTATTCCAGTTTTCGGAAAGAGGCTAGAATAGATCCCAATTTCGAAAATCTCTGGAACGATAAGGATTTCAAGCGGCTTGTAAAGCGAGCTTCGTGGTGGCGATAGGTTGCTAATGTTGAAGAATACAAAGCCCCTTCGGTCAATTCCAAAGGGGTTTTGCATTATTGCGCGGAACCGGATTCGTAACCCGCCCTGAATTTATGTCAACAATGCGCGGGCTTTTTCGATAATGTTTTCAACCGTAAAACCAAAATGCTCGAAAAGTTTGTTTGCAGGTGCTGATGCTCCGAAAGTGTCCATTGCAATCACAACGCCGCTTGAACCGACGAAACGTTCCCATCCCTGAGATACGCCAGCTTCAACTGCGAGCCTTGCTGTCACCGAAGGGGGTAGGATTTCATCTTGGTATGATTTCGGCTGTTTCGAAAAAAGTTCCCATGACGGCAAGGAAACCACACGCACGGCAATGTTTTCTTTATCAAGTTGTTTAGCGGTAGCGATAGCTAAATGCACTTCACTGCCGGTCGCAAGTAAAATCAATTGCGGTGTCTTATTTTTCGATTCATAGACAATATACCCCCCGCGACGAAC
>CBDVDL010000119.1:0-6150 GCA_965372735.1 uncultured Alphaproteobacteria bacterium
GAGACGGTAGGAAGCCTCGTCGTTTTTGAAAACGCGCGTCCGGCGAAGAAACAATATCGGCGTTTCGCCATAAAGAGAGTTGAAGGTCAGGATGATTTTGCTTCGATGAAGGAAGTGATTGAGCGGCGTTATACTCGCGTCAGGCGCACAGCGCAAGCCCTTCCGGATCTTATCTTAGTCGATGGAGGTAAAGGTCAGCTTTTCGCGGCAGTTGAAGCTCTGCGCGAGGTGGGACTTGCAAAACAGCCTGTCATCGGACTTGCTAAACGCCTCGAAGAAGTTTTCTTGCCCGGCGATCCTCTTCCGCAAAACATTCCTCGAACATCGTCCGCGCTCAAACTTCTGCAAACAGTTCGTGATGAAGCCCATCGTTATGCGATTCAATATCACCGCCTCTTGCGAAAAAAACGAACACTGGAATCTGTTTTGGACAGTGTGAAAGGTGTCGGACCTGTAAAGCGCCGCGCTCTGCTGAATCACTTCGGAACAATGACAAAACTGCGTGAAGCGTCTATTAAAACCATTGCGGACGTATCGGGTTTCTCGCCGAAACTTGCTCAGGCCGTTTTTGATTACCTTCGAGAATCCTCTGAGGAAGAGGAGCGCTGAAAATGGGGGAGAAGAAAACATCATACCGGCGCTTGTTTTTAGCTATAGCGTTCGCAGGTCTTCTACTGCGTCTGCTCCTTGTGATTTTTCGTCCCGGCCCTTTGGGGACAGACGAAGTCATCTATGATCCTCTCGGCTGGAGTCTGGCCAGTCAAGGACGCTACTTGCTGGATGGCAGCGCTGCGACTTGGCCGCCCGGCTATCCCGCATTCTTAGCGGTGAGTTATCTTGTGTTCGGGCATTCGCATGCAGCGGCAGGTGTTTTTCAGAGTTTGCTGGACGTCTTGGCGGGAATTATTCTGGCGAGTTTTGGAGCGCGACACTTTGGCAGACGAGCGGGTTTGACGATTCTTGCGCTATGGATGTTTTTACCCGCGCGTGCGATTTTACCATCATTACTTATCAGTGAAGCCACGTTTCTTATCTTTTTCATTATCGCGCTGGCGCTGTTCGCAAAGCGAGGCTGGATAGAAGCGGTCTTAAACGGAATCTTGTGGGCGGCGATACTTTACACGCGACCGGTCGCGTTGCTCGCCATCGTCGTCTTAGCCATCGGTCGCTGGAAATATGAGAAATGGCGCACTCTCATCCCCATAGGTTTGGCAGCCCTGTTGCTGTTGCCTTATGCAATCTGGAATTTACAGAAGCACGGCTCCTTTACGATTTACACGGGTGTGGGGATGAATTTTTATATGGGGCATAATGCAGAATCTTCTGGTGGCTATGGTATTCCTGAAGGGCCGCTACCTTGGGATACGCTAACGACGCCGGGAGAAGTGGCCATTAATCAGGTCGCGTTTAAAGCAGGCCTTCGGGATATGCTTATGCAGCCATGGCGGGAAGTAAAACTGCTGGCGTCCAAAGCGGCACTCTTTTTCATGTCGGATATTCCCATTTTACTTGTGTATTCACCTCATTTAGAAGATTCTGAGATGTCTCTTCGACAGCAAATGGCCGCGCGTCCGCTCGGCCTTCGCCTGCTTGTCGCTCTGCCGTATATGGTTCTTGTTCTGCTCGCATGGGCGGGATTATTCTTCTTGAAATTATGGGAAGGGCATACGATATGGTTGTTAAGTGCAGCGACTTTTTTTATTGCCTCTCTCGTTTTCGTTGCTTTGCCGCGATACCACGAGCCACTCATGCCACTTTTCATATTGTTAGCGGGAGCGATATTTGCACAACCACGCAGCCAGCGTTGTCGTCCGGGTCGGCTTGCTCTCTGGATTTGGCGACTCGGCTCCCTCGGTTTGATTGCGATTTGGATAGCCGAATGGACCGTGGTTTTAACCGTCTAAAACCTTTCATTCTCATAGAGGATAATTTTGAAAGAGAAACCTGTCACGTTAGAACTTGCTCTTGAACATGGACTGACGGCTGAAGAGTATGAAAACATTTGCGAGCTGTTGGGGCGAACACCCACCTTCACGGAATTGGGACTCTACTCCGTAATGTGGTCGGAGCACTGCTCGTACAAAAGCTCTATTTTGGAATTGAAGACACTGCCCACACAGGGAGAACATGTGCTGGCTCAGGCCGGTGAAGAAAACGCGGGGCTTCTGGATATCGGCGATGGGCTGGCTGTCTGCTTTAAAATCGAGAGCCATAATCATCCATCGGCGATTGAACCCTATCAGGGAGCCGCGACAGGAGTGGGGGGGATTCTACGCGATATCTTCACGATGGGAGCACGTCCCATTGCGGCGCTAAATTCCCTGCGCTTCGGCCCGCTGTCCGATCCGCATCAGCGAGACCTCATGCGCGGAGTTGTGCGTGGAATCGGAGATTATGGCAACTGCTTCGGTGTTCCTACGGTTGCCGGTGAGGTTTATTTCGATGCGAGTTACAGTGGGAATCCGTTGGTAAACGCTATGGCGGTAGGCATCGTACCTGTCGAAGCTGTCGCGCGAGCGGCGGCAAAAGGGAAAGGGAATCCTGTTTTCATCGTCGGGTCGTCAACCGGTAGGGACGGAATTCATGGCGCAACGTTCGCGTCCGAAGAACTCTCGGAGCGTTCTTCCGAGCGTCGGCCATCGGTGCAGATTGGCGATCCTTTTAAAGAAAAACTGCTCATGGAAGCGACGCTGGAGCTCGTTGCATCGGACGCGTTAGTCGGTATTCAGGATATGGGCGCGGCGGGAATCGTATGCTCCTGCACGGAAACAGCGGCGCGTGGCAGTGTCGGAATTGAGATTGATGTCGATAAGGTTCCGCTTCGCGAACCTGATATGATTCCATATGAAATCTGTCTGTCCGAATCACAGGAACGGATGCTGGTCATTATCGAAAAAGGGAAAGAGAACACTGCCAAACAAATATTTGATAAGTGGGATTTGCATGCCGAACCGATTGGCGAAGTCACGGAAGGCGGTCGTTTCACCGTAAAACGAAACGGAGAAATCGTAGCCGATGTTCCCGCCGATAGTCTGGTTTTGGGAGGAGGTGCGCCGCAAAACAAGCGGCCTTCAAGCAAACCTATTAATCTGGAGATTCACAAGCATTTCAATCCTGATCATGTACCGGAACCTGCGGATTACACGAAGGTACTTGCGAAACTTCTTGCGTCGCCCAACATTGCTTCGAAACGGTGGGTCTTCGAGCAATATGATCATACCATCGGCGCGAATACGATGGTGGGGCCGGGATTGTCTGACGCCGCCGTCATACGAGTGCCGGGAACTAAAAAAGCGCTGGCGTTGACGGTAGACGGTAACAGCAAACGCGTCGCGCTGAATCCTCGTCGAGGCACAGAATTGGCCGTATGCGAAGCCGCCTTGAACGTCGCGTGCACGGGAGGACGACCGATTGGACTCACGAACTGTTTGAATTTCGCCAATCCTATGGATGAAGAAATCTACTACTTCTTCCGCGAAACCATCGCAGGGATGGGGCAGGCCTGCCGGGTTTTGGAGATTCCTGTCACTGGCGGGAATGTCTCTTTTTATAATGAGTCGGAGAACGAATCTATCATGCCGACACCCGTCATCGGCATGGTTGGTCTATTGGAGGATTTCTCGCTTGCCACACCGACAGGGTTCCAGGAGGAAGGTGATTTCATCGCGCTGCTTGGAACACAAGGAAAGGATCTCGGCGGCAGCGAATACCTGCACCTTTTCCATGACTTGATTTCCGGACCGGTGCCAGAGATAAATCTCGAACGGCACAAAGCGTTAATCCAACTGCTGAAACATCTCACGGACAACCGCTTGATTCGTTCCGCGCACGACATTTCAGATGGCGGTCTGGCAGTTTGTTTGGCGGAAGCTTGTATGCAGAAATCTCTGGGCACAATTCTGACGTTTCCATGGGATTTGCGACCCTTAGAAATTCTGTTTGCGGAAAACGTATCCTGCGTTGTGGTTTCGGTGAATGGAGATTTGTGGGGCAAATTCCGAGATGCATGCAAGAAGTTCGATATCCCGGTGAAAATGCTCGGGCGTGTGGGCGGCGAAACTCTCGCTATTAACGATTGGCTCGTGCTTCCGGTGAAAGAAACCGAAGAGATATACGAAAAAGTCCTTCCTGACATCATGGAGCAAGTGGAAGAGCTGTCTGTGTAGATGCAGTTCCGACCGGGTTGCGCGCTGTACCTTTGTGGTTGAGACTATGGAAATTTGCGCTTAACCCGGCTCGGCGAAGCACTATTTCGCCGCGCATTTGGTAAGCAATTCGTAGAAGTTGCATAAAAAAAGAAAGCCGCGCGAAAATCATTCGCGTGGCTTTCTCCTATAAAAGATGTTGGTGTTAAATTACTTCATGAGCACCATCTTTTGCGCGGCCGTGAAGTCATTGGCCTGCATCCGATAAATATAGATGCCAGACGGAAGAGCCGTTCCATCAAAGGTGACCGAATACACACCTACAGTTTGAGGTTCACTGACGAGCGTCGCTACTTCGCGACCCGTGATGTCGTAAACCTGAATCGTCACCATTCCGGCTTCCTTGATAGTATAGTCGAAGGTGGTTGTCGGGTTGAATGGATTCGGGTAGTTTTGAGACAGACTGTAATCGGAAATAGCTTCCGGTCCATAAGGCGTTGCACTCACGACCTGATCGTAGTAATTACGAGTGCCGTCGATATCCACACTGGTCAGACGATAGTAATACGTCGTTCCGGCAGCAAGATTTTCATCCGTGAAGCTGTAGTTGCTGCCTGTTGGAGTCGTTCCAGCGCCGTCAACATGGCCGATATCTATCCATGTTGCTTGATCCCGTGACTGTTCGATGATGAAGAAAGCGTTGTTCTTTTCGCTGGCAGTTACCCAGTCAAGACGAACCGCATTCACAAGCGGTGTAGCTTCAAAGGTCGAAAGTTCGACCGGCAAGATTTCATCAATCGTCATGCAGAAACAGCCGTACCAGTTGTCAGGATTATCGCGCGGCAAGCAGAGACGAAGAACGTAGTCGCCAGGTCCTACTTCGACGATTTCCCAAGAGGGTATCCCTGCACCAGCAACGCATACCGTATCATCACAAGCCGTCATAGACGGATCGCAACCATACTCGAAGATAATACCGGGAATGATCGGGGGAGCATAGGGCGTGATAAGCGGAATATCCAAGTATTCATCACAATAGCAGATCGTCACACAATAGGTTCCGGCGGCTGAAATTTCCGCAGGTCCTGATGGTGTACAGCAATCCCAGTCATCCCAAATATCTATAGGGAGTACCTGAGTGGGGCTGGAATCATCAATGGTAAACGTCCGATTAGGAACACTTTCCCAATTACAATCGGTGCCATCGTGTTTATTGTACTTGTAGAGTACTGCCGGGTTGACTCCGGCCGGGAAAAGGAAATCAAATTCAAAAACCAAATTTCCATCGGGATCAGTCATTTGACGGGATCCATCGCAGGCACCCCAACCCCAGTAATCGCCGGTGAAAAAGACACCACCCGGATACCATGATGTATTCTGACAGGCCATATCCACTCGGAAAGTGACCGTAACATCCTGCGATGTACCAACCTGAATATGCAGCGTGAATGGGGGATCATTATTATTCTGATCCTGCGCCCCATCATACCAGGAAGCATCAGTACTGTCATACAGCCTGCAATAAAAATTTTCGTCCACGCCTCCTTGTGTAGCAGAGGAGGGGATGGCAGCCGTATATTCGTCATTGCTCCCGATATCGCCCAAGTAACTCATTTCAACGGAATCATACAGGGCATCAGTGGATTTCTTGTAATAGAGCCAAGCTGCAAGACTATCACCTTGACCCGGGCTATCGGTATAGCCGCCTTTCCAGATTTGGACATAGATATTAATGTTATCCGTCGGCATATAGGTTTGACCAGATGTCGGCCAAATATTCCCGGCCCAACCAATAGCGCCAAAGCTGGTGGACACTCCGATGGCAAATAATACCATCAAACCAATAACAATCTTGTACTTCATTTTCTCATCCTCCGTAAGTGTATTGCGAATAATTAGTTATGGAAAATCCTTAAAGAGTATGCGATTCTAAGGATATACTTCAACTATACTATACTAATTATACGGCAAACATTTGAACTTGTCAAGCATTTTTCACCGCAAA
>CBDVDL010000120.1:0-6143 GCA_965372735.1 uncultured Alphaproteobacteria bacterium
GCTTCGGGTTTCTCGAAGCTCACAACCTTCAACGTATCGAGAAAATCGACGGTATTAATTCGGCACATCAAACGCAGCAGACGTTCCACGAGGGATGTTTCTCCGGCAAAATCCTTCCCCGGCGCTGTGACCTTCCAGAGAGAATCCTGCCACGCCAGTGAGATGGTTTCTTCCGGATAAATAATCTCAACCTTCCGCACAGATTCCATCGGTAAATCCGTAATCGTCCGGTCTCGCCAATCTTTCAGTGCTTTGCCGAACACATTGCGGTACGAGCCTTTCACAAGCCATACATCGTTTTGATTAATATACCGCATATAAGTATGTTGGAAATTGGACGCATTCTTGCCGATGATAAATCCGGTGGATTTTCCTTCCGCGACAACATACACTCGCAGGCCCACTGTGTCCACTTCATATTTGGTAAAGCTTTCCGGATTATCGGTAATCAGACCTTCGATGTTCATGGATTCGAGCTTATCCACTGCAGTTCCGACTGTGCGTTCCGCCGCGGGATATTCAATCGGATATTCCAGCCACCAACCATCATCGCGGTGCGCAAGATAAACGGAATCCGGACCATAGACAATCCCCAATCCCTGAACGCTGGCGCTGTCAACTTCGATAAAGGGCTTCGCCTTTTTCACGACAGGTTCCGTGGAGCGCATGAGCCACAAGGCTCCAATCAGCAAAACAAATACGACGAGTAAGAGGAGTGTTCGTTTCATGTTTAGACCTCCCTCACTTTTCGCCGGCGAAGGAAGAACCACCGTCCGATTCCCAACAGAATCACGAGCACTGGCGGGCCGATGATATTCGCCAGTTTCGTTCTTTGTCTCTTTGCTTGTATCTGAGCCTCGCTGCCACTGAATTCCCGGAGTGGCCGAATCGCCGCTTCGCGCCCGCGAATTTGCATCAAATCACTGTCCTGCACCAGCCAGTCAATCGCATTCATGAAGAAAACAAAATTCGCTTGATTGCCCGCGTAAGCGTCCTGCGCAAAATTTCCATCTCCTACGATGACCATCCGAGTCTCCGGACTTTTCTCCACTACCATAACATCCGGAGGCGGCGTTGAATCAGCCAAAAGCGGAACCGGTTTGCCCACGTAAAAACTTTCGAATGAGCCTGAATTGGCGAGCCCCAACAGCTTCTGACCTTCGTTGAATCCCTCTTTGAGCATCGGTGAAATCGGAGAAATATCATAACGCCCCTGCTGAACCCGCGTCTTCTGGCTTGAATACATCAGCGGAATCGTCTCTAATCCCTTCGAGCTCGGCGACAGCGTATCAATCGAACTCGGGAAAAAGAGCATCATCGATTCGATATCCTTGACAATTGAACTCTCTTTATTAAAGGTTCGAATCTCAGGAAACGGCGGATACCGTACCATGTTCGTAATCGTAAAGAACGCCTGCCGCTGCTGCATATTAATCATGCCGCAACTCGCATCGGTGACCAGATTGTTGTTAATTCGAAATCCGTAATGGTTCATCAGGTCATCCAATTGCAGGTTATTCGGTATCGCCTGCGATTCCTGCAGCCGCGCCTTGACTTTGTTCACCATCCACGCGACTTTTCCTCCGTGCATGATGTACTGATCAATGGCGAACTTTGCCCAACTCGTAAATGTTTCTGTCGAACCGACGATAATCAGCGTCTCGATATCGGGAGCAACGAGGTTGTCGCCTGCCAATGAAACCGGCACGACTTCATAGTTCTTTTGCAGCAGACTCTGCATCTGCCGCAGTTGCTGATTCAAATCCGGCGCGCCGAAATCCGTCAGGATACCCACCTTGCGCAGACTCTCAGAGGTCAGACGTTTGATGGTGGACGTCAGGTCATACTCAAGATTCGTCACATCCCGAATCAGCGGAATCGTTTCATGCTTATCCTGATAGATGAGCACCAGACCCATATAGATTTTCTTGAGTTCCACCTTGTCTTTCGCCATCACATTCACCTGCACCGGCGGAATGCGATACGAGTGCGCTTCCTTTTCGAGCGTTTCTTCGGAAGCGGGATCGATAAACTCAAAATGGAATTTGCCGCGTCCGTAAGAACGATAATCCTCGAGCGCATCCTTCAGATACCGCGCGTTCGCATTGTACGGCGGCGGCAAATCCTTCGAGAAATACGCCTTGACCGTCAGACGGTCCTGCAGGTTCGCCACTATTTTGCGCGATGACGGCGCGAGCGTGTAAATCCGGTTTTCCGTCAGGTCAATGCGCATGAACAGGCGAACGCCGATTAAATTGATGACCACCAAGATGCCCGCAATGAGCAGCAGATTCGAGATGGAGGTCACCGACCAGGGGTTCTTCTTCATAGGTAAAATGACTGTTTAAGTAAACAACTTTCGAGCTTAAACACTTAGTCTCCTTTTCTCCGGCTGAGAGCGTGACTCGCCAACAACAGAGAGAAAAAGATGACGCTGAAATAGTAAAGCAAATCCCGCGAGTCAATGACGCCGCGCGAAATGTTCTGGAAATGATAATCGATGGAAAGGTACTGGAAAATTGAAACCAGCGACGCGGGAATGAAAAAGAGAATCTTGTCCATCAGGAAAAACACGAAGATAATAACCAGCGCCACGATAAACGCGACGATCTGATTCTCTGTGATCGCTGAAGCGAACATGCCTATCGCAAGATACGCCGCTCCCATCAACAGCAGACCGAAATAGCCGCCGACGACCTGCCCGCCGTCCAAATTCCCCAGAAGACTGACGCTGATAACATAAAACCATGTGAAGACCAGCGCTACCGCTAAAAGCATCAGCGCCGATAAAAATTTACCCACGATGATTTCGCTGTCCTTAATCGGATACGTTACCAGCAGCTCAATCGTCCCCGTTTTCTTCTCCTCGGCAATAAGCCGCATCGTAATCGCCGGCATGAAGAAAATGAAGACGAGCGGGATGATACCGAAGGCCGTTCGGAGATTGGCCTGATTCATCAGGAAAAGATTCGATCCGAAAAAATACCCAGTGAAAAGCAGGAAGAAAGTGATGACGATGTATGCCGCCGGGGAATTGAAATAGGAACGAACCTCTTTTTTGAAAATCGTAAAGATGTTGCGCATAACAGATTCTGAAAAGAGATTATGTTAAATTTCCAAGCGCCGGATACGATGGCGCTTCATTTCTATCTTTTAAAACCGTTAACATGAAGGTCAAGAAAGGGAGGCATCCGATTCTTGCGTCAGCGAGCGGAAGACATCCTCGAGGCTTAACGCTTCGCGGCGCATCTCAAAAATCGGCCAGTTCTCTTCGACTGCGAGCGTCCAAAGTGATTCGCGCATATCCCGACCGGCAGGTGATTCGAGGCGAATACCAATAGTCCCGTCATCGGTCGGCATTTCGCGCACTTCGTCCGCTCCATCCATCGCGCGCACTTTTTCAAGCAGAGCTTCGCGCGGCGCTTTCAGGTGAGCCAAAAGAACAGCGCGCCCGTGGAAACCCGCCGAGAGTTCTTCCGGCTTGCCATCAGCGACAATCTTGCCACGATTGATAATCGCGATTCTCGAACACGTCGCTTGTACCTCTGAGAGAATGTGCGTAGAGAGAATAACCGTTTTCTCCTGCCCAAGTCGCTTGATGAGTCCCCGCATTTCGACAATCTGGTTGGGATCCAGACCCGCCGTCGGCTCATCCAATACAAGGATATCCGGATCATGAATCATCGCTTGCGCGAGTCCGACGCGCTGCCGGTATCCTTTGGAAAGCTGTCCGATGTCCTGCCCCAACACGTCTTCGAGGCCGCAAACCCCTATCATTTCGCGGATACGGGATTTCTTTGTATCACCCTCCAGTCGCCGAAGTTCGCTCACATAATCCAGATAATCCATGACATTCATATCCGGATAAATCGGAGCCATTTCCGGTAGATAACCGATTCGCTTGCGGATTTCCAGCGAATACTCACCGGTGTCCATCCCATCGACGAGAATCGTGCCGGACGTTGGAGGCATGTAGCAGGTGATCATCCGCATAGTCGTGGTTTTTCCGGCGGCGTTTGGTCCGAGAAATCCAAGAATTTCACCACTTTCGACGGTGAAAGAGATGTCATCCACGGCCTTTTTGCCGGAATAGCTTTTGGTGATACGTTTCAGTTCAATCATTTTTGCACATCAAGTTGAGAAAAAATGAACAAATTCGGTAATCAAATAATTATAACTCCGCTCGGATACCGAAGGTTCCCGAATTTCGTGAACTAAGCGGTGATGCAGATTAATTTTTGAAAATAAGTTTTGTTGAAATTCAGGGATAACTATCGCAAAACAAAACCTGTCTGTTATATCTCACGACTCCATCCACACTGCTTCTACGGTTTTGTAAGATCCTTTTGTATCGAAATTGTATCCGCTTTCGTGAAAAACACCTCCTCTTCCCATACAGGATAGTCCGGGTGTTTCAAGCGAACCGTATGGCTGTCACCAAGTGTAACGAAGAAGCGCTCCGTCGGCGTGCTCCCAACCTGAACTCCATCCAGGAAAATATCCGCCCAAGGGTGAACGGAAACGATTCGAATCACTCCGACATGGTCATGAAAATTAACCGAAAGCGTTTCCTCGCCTCTTGCCAGTGTCACTGTCGTATCAATCACAACCGGGAAATTTTCATTTAGGAAAATAATCTGATGGTTTCCTGATTTAAGGCGAATAAGTTTCCCAAAAGGCGTCTTCCCAATTTTCCTGCCGTCAAGGACAACCTCTGCCCAAGGGTGACACAGAATCCTCAGTCGAATGGAATCCAGAATCGCCAGCGTATCCCGAACCATACTCGTGTCAATCTCGGTAATCTCAAGCGATGGTTCTTGAGGTTGTACAACTGGTGGTTCCTCCTCCTCTTCTCTCTTCACGATGGTCGTTTCAGGCTTTTCCGGAGCAATAACGATTTCTATGGGTTTCGTTGTATCTCGAGGTGGGATTACTTCGGTCTCCCCCTCTTGACGGAAAATTCGAGGTACAACATCCCTTATCGCCCATACAAATATCACGACTAAAATTAGAATCACCACGTATGGTAACCAACGACTGCGACGCGTTTGAGGAAGCATAGGAGAAATGGCTGGCGCTTCTCCTTCCCGCGGCTTGGAGGCAAAATCGCGGAGCAAATCCGGCGCGGTCTCCTTTGTGGGGACTCCCTCGGTTATTTCTGTGAGTGCCCGTCGCGCAGTTTCCGCGCTCTCGAATCGTTTCACAGGTTTTGGATTGAGCAGTTTGCCTAAAACGCGCTCTTTGTCGGGGGAGATTTTTTCACCGTAATCCGAAAATTTCGGAAGCTGGAAATTCTGCACCTTCTGCAGAGATTCGTTGAACGTCGCTCCTTCCACAAGCCGGTGACCGGTGAGCATCTCGAAAAGCATCAAACCCAGAGCGAACAGGTCTGTTTTTGGGGTGACATCTTCGCCGGAAACTTGCTCGGGAGCCATATAATTCGGACTGCCAACGAGTTCGCCTTCGAGAGTCAGGCGCGGCGATTCACGCACCATTGCCAAACCGAAATCAGCGATTTTCACTTCGCCGCGTTCGGACAGAAGAATATTCTCCGGTTTCAAATCACGGTGAATAATCCCTTTTTCATGCGCCGCATGAAGTCCTGTTAAAATTCCCACAGCAATTGCAGAAGCCACCGCCGGAGGCAAAACCGTATGTTTTTGCAAAAGCTCTCGCAGCGTCCCCCCTTCGACGAACTCCAGAATAAGAAAAAGCTCCTCGACGCTGGCATGATACTCGTAAATTTGTACGATGTTCGGATGAGTCAGACTCGCGAGGACTCGCGCTTCCCGTTCGAAGCGCTGCCGCAAATCCTCATCGCGTGCCAACTGCGGATGCAGCATCTTGATGAGCACTTTGCGTTCGAGTTGCCTATCGTAACCTTCCCAGATTTCCGCTATCCGCGAGCGGGAAATCAATCGAACACGTTTGATATGCTCAGGTAGAGGCATGGGAACTCTTTCAAGTAATCGTGAAGAATTCTTTTAATATCTCCCCCCGCACGCGGGGGGAATTCAAGGGGGGTTTCCTTATACAAAATTCCCGCCGCGGTGTATCTCCAGATGCACCCGGAAAATCACTTCAACAGCACCATCTTCTGCGTCTGCACAAATCCTCCTGCTTCCATGCGGCAGAAGTAGAGG
>CBDVDL010000121.1:0-6125 GCA_965372735.1 uncultured Alphaproteobacteria bacterium
GGCAGCACGGATGAAAATTGTCTCTGAAGATGGATTCTTAGCCGATACGTCCGGTGATTTTTCGATTGTTTATCCGGAACTGAGTATCATTCAGCCGGACGGCGGTAACATTCTTTCGATTAGTTACCCGTATCCAATTCGGTGGAATCGTCTCGCCGCGCTCGGACAGGTCGCTGTCGAAGTCAACCGGGATTATCCCGGCGGTGCGTGGGAATCTTTGGCGGATACGGTTGAAACGAATGTGTTCAGTTGGGTTGTTCCCGAACCGGAAAATACTACGAATCGCATCCGCATCTTTCTGGTCAATCGTCCGGAAATCGGCGATACATCACAGGAGAATTTCACGATTTCCATCGCGGGATTATGGGTAACGTCTCCCAACGGCGGCGATACATTAATTACCAGTCAGGAGACCGTGTTTCGCTGGCAGCGCGTGAATACGTCCGGACCGGTTTCGGTTGAGCTGAATCGCGATTATCCCGATGGCGACTGGGAGCTTATCGCAGCTTCGCTTTCGGATGATAGTCTTGTCTGGACAGTCGATGAACCGCCGACACTCAACGCGCGTCTGCGAGTGAAACTTTTATCCGATACGCTTTTTAAAGATGTCAGTGACAATAATTTCTCGATTTACCGACCGACGCTGATTCTTCACGAACCCGCTGCAGGTGATACGCTGCCCATCGGAGGTCAGCTCGAACTCTTCTGGGAGCGCATCGGTGTTCCGGGGAAAGTGCACCTTTATCTCAAGCGCGTGTGGCCCAGCGGAGGATGGGAACCCGTCGCGTTCAATCAGTACGGCAATTCGTGCACATGGAATATCACCGGCCCGGAAGCGACTGCAGCGAGATTCCGTGTGCTTTCGGGAGTCAATACAAGCTGGGGTGACACGACCGATGGAGGCGTTCGCATTGCCGAGCCTTCGCTTTGGCTGGACGCTCCTGTCGGCGGAGAAGAATGGCCTCTCGGTGGAGAAGCGGTTATTCGTTGGATGCGCGAAAACGCTCCGGGTGAAGTTTCTGTATTGCTCAGTCGTAATGGAGCCAGCGGCCCGTGGGAGAATATCGGCAGTTCCTACAGCGATTCACTTCTATGGGAAGTGACGGGTGATACGACGCGGAATGCGCGCGTGAAAATATCTCATAACAGCGTGCCGCTCGAAATTATCAGTGATGTTGACCATGCCATCCTGGAGCCTCGCCTGACGTTGCTCTCGCCACAAGGAGAAGAAGTTTACGGCATCGGTCACGACATGACGATTCGCTGGGCAAGGCAGGCCGTCGCCGGGCCGGTGGAAGTCTCTCTTGAACGAACGGGTTTGTGGGGAGAAATCGAAATCCTTGCCGACGAAGTCTGGACAGATTCTCTTGTATGGACGGTTACCGGCCCCGAAACAGAGGGAGCAATCTTCACTGTACGCTCGCTTTCCGGGCCAGAAACGCAGGTGAGTTCTCCCGCGACGATTCGTCTGGCCGAGCCTGCCTTGAGTTTCTTGAGTCCGGTGGAGGGCAGCGCGCTTGTCGTCGGTGAAATCTGTACGCTCAAGTGGGAGCGTACGGTCGTTTCCAGCGCTGTGTGCGTCGAAATAAATCGAAATCATCCTGTCGGCACTTGGGAGCTCCTTGCGGAAGTTGAAGCGGATTCTGTTCTATGGGAAATAGACGAACCCACCAGCACCAGTGTGGCTTTGCGTGTTCAATCGATTCTGAATCCTGAAATAGAAGATCAGGTTCACAGCCTTCAGATTATTTCTCCGAATTTAACATTGACGTTTCCTGTCGGTGGGGAAATCTGGGGAATCGGAAATCAGGAATGGATTTCATGGGAGCGACGCGATTATGACGGAGCGGTTGATGTTTTCTTAAACACATCTTTTCCATCGGGAGAGTGGGAACTGCTCGCGGCGAGTGTTTCCGGTGACAGCCTTCAATGGACGGTGGCAGGTGACACGAGCAGTCAAGCTCGCATCAAAATATCAGCGACCGAATGGCCGATGAGCGATTTGTCGCAAACGGATTTCTCGATTGCTTATCCGCAAATATTTTTAGCGTCCCCTGAACCGGGAGATACGCTCGTCATCGGGGAAGAATGCACAATTCGCTGGAATCGCCTTGAAGCTTCAGGAGCGGTGCGAGTAGAAATCAATCGAGACTTCCCAAGTAGTACATGGGAGAGTCTTGCGGAAGGTATCCTCGCGGACAGTCTGCTCTGGGTGGTCAGCGGTTCAGACGGTGTTCACAATCGCTTGCGAGTTTCATTGGAAGAGCGAGCAGACATTGGTGACACGACTCAGGGTGACATCACAATTGGTAATCCTGAGATTATTATTACCGCTCCTTCAAGTAGCGATACTTGCTTCACGAATGCGATTCATTCGATTACGTGGACTCGAAGTTTCGCATCTGGAGCGGTCTCTATCGACATCTCTCGCGGCGGAGATGTCTGGGAAGGAATCGCAAACGGCATTACACAGGACAGCTATGCGTGGCTGGTTCAGGGCAACGCAACAAACGAAGCGCGCGTGCGCGTTAAGTTGGAAAATGATACGACGGTTTTCGGAACGAGTGACGAATTTCATATTCTGAATCCTGCTCTGTTTTTAACAGCACCGCAATCCGGCGACACGTTTGTCGTCGGAGAAAACCGCATGATTCGATGGAGTCGATTAGGCTATGCGGGAAGTGTCGATGTTGAACTCATGCGGCAATGGCCGGGCGGCATGTGGGATTTGATCTTCGGAAATGTCTCCGGCGATTCCCTATCGTGGAGCGTTTCAGAGCCGGGAGCGAGCGGGGGTCGCGTAAGGATTATTGCTGCGGGTAATCCTGCTTTGGGGGATACTTCCGGCTCGATTTGTATTTTGAATCCCATGCTGTCACTCGTGTATCCCATCGGAGATGAAATCTGGCCGCTGGGAGAAGAACAGGTCATACGCTGGACGCGCAATGATGTTGCCGGTGAAGTGGAAATCTTTCTCAGTCGTAACGGTGTGAGCGGCCTATGGGAGACTCTTGGCAGTACTCATGTGGATTCATTTGTCTGGCAAACTGCAGGAGATACGACTCATCATGCGCGAGTGAAAATTGCGTCCACGAGCTATCCCGGAGTCGAAGCGATTTCGCCGAGTGATTTCACGATTACAGAAGGAGCGCTGATGATTCTCGCGCCCGAACCGAATACGCTCTGCTATGACGGCGATGAAATTTGGGTGCGATGGCAGCGTTTCGCGGCCGATGCTCCGGTCAGTGTAACACTTGTGCGAAACGGTTTGCCTGAGGAAACTTTGGGCGAAGGAGTATTGAGCGACTCTCTGTTGTGGCTCGTGAATTTGCCCGAAGCGGGAACATCCGTGATTCGAATCGAACATGAAAGCAGCTTCATCGACCCTTGCAGCGTGCAGGTTATTGGACCAATATTGCCGACGATTACGTTTGAACCGCTTCCGAGTGATACGGTTTGGAATGTCGGAGAAAATCATACATTGCGCTGGACTCGTCACTATGCCGATGGCGCGGCGCGCGTCGAGATGATGCGAGGGTTTCCGGGAGGAATCTGGGAAGTCGTCGAATCGGACGCGATGAATGATTCGATTGAAATTGAGATTGAACTTCCTGAAGATGACCATGTGCGTTTTCGGTTGTGCCTCTTGAGTAAATCCGAAATTGGAGACACGACTGCTCGAGATGTGCGAATTGTTCACCCGCAACTTTCACTTGTGGAGCCTGTGCCCGGAACACGCGCGGAAATCGGCGAGCCGCTCACAGTTCGCTGGGTAAGACATGAGCTCGACGGTGCGGTGCAAGTCTTTTTGAATCGTTCCTACCCGGTAGGTTATTGGCAATTGATTGGTACATCGAGTAGCGATTCACTCGAATGGATTGTGGAGGGGGAAACGACGACTCGCGCCCGACTTCGTATCATGAGTTTGGACTATCCGAGTGCGGGTGATACACTGAACGGCGATATCGAATTCTATCGCGCCGGACTCGAAATTCAAATAACTCCACCTGTGGATACTGTCTATATCGCTCAGAATCTTCATTTTGAAATTTCGCGTTCTGATTTTAACGAGCCTGTAAATATCGAAATGAAACGAACGCCGGAATCGGATTGGGAATCCATCGCGACAGAGATAATCGGAAATCAGTTTGATTGGATAGTCACCGGTTCTGAAGCTTCGGGAGCACTCGTGCGAGTTAAAACTTCCTCAGCGCCCGAACCCTGCGACACTTTGAACAACACTCTGACAATCATCGAACCTTCGTTAATCCTAACAAATCCCATGTTGGATGAAACGCTGACGGTAGGAGACATGCGCACGATTTCATGGGAGCGCAGCGGCATTTCCGGCGGCGTGAAAGTTGAACTTGTCCGAGGAGAAGAAAGCCGAGAGATTCTCGCGGAAAGCGTTCTTGAAGATTCGTTTCTTTGGCAGGTGACAGCTCCGCGAACTTCCGACGCGCGTCTGTTTATTCAGTCACTTGAGAATCCGGATATCGGTGATTCGTCAGCGACGCCTTTTGTAGTCCTGGAACCCGCACTCGAAATCACGGAGCCTTCAGGGGAAGGCGTGGATACCGTCGGTATTTCTCGGCGAATTGCTTGGCGTTGGACGGATGGCGAAGGTGTGGTGCGCGTCGAGATGGATCGGCATTATCCTTTGGGTCAGTGGGAATTCATCGCAGCGGTGGAAGATACGAGTTTTGAATTTATACCCGAAGGCCCGGAAAGCGATTCTGTTCGTTATCGAATTATAGGCGAAGAAAATCCGACGCTCGGAGATACGAGCGAAGCGCGCACGCTCATCGAACCCGCCGTAACGATGACAACACCCGGCGGAGAAACGTGGTACATCGGCGAGACGCACATGATTTTATGGACGCGGCATCACTTGGAAACCGGCGTGCATCTGGAAGTTGCTCGCGACGACCGTGCCGAGGAATGGGAAGCGTTGACGGTTGTGGAAGAGGATAGTTTCGAGTGGATAGTGACCGCTCCGGCGACGGAATTCGGACGCTTGCGAGTGACGAGTTCGTCTGATCCGCGCTACACGGATACGACAGACGCGCTTGTCAATATCGCAGCGCCGGAGATTGCAATCACCGAACCAAACGGGGGAGAAGAGTTGACGCTCGGCGACAACATCCGATTGCGTTGGATAGGTGTAGGCTTTGAAGGAGATGTCGGCGTTTATCTATGGCGAGGCAATCCGGTGTACCGGCTTGATACGCTTTTCGCTGCGACTCCAAACGACAGCCTTGAATCGTGGACAGTGGAAGGAGAGGAATCCGACAGTTGTCTGCTGATGATTGTTTCGCTGACGAATTCATCTATCGGAGATACGAGCGATGATGTTTTTTCGATTCGGAGTTTGCTTGCTGAAGAGAAATCGGTTCCGTATAAGTTTGAGCTTGAAAGCAACTGGCCGAATCCGTTCAACAGCATGACCAACATTCGTTATTCGGTTGCCCGGCGAACGCGAGTGCAATTGCGGATTTACAATGTTCTTGGTCAGGAGGTGGCGGTGTTGGAAGATCGCTTGCGTGAGCCCGGAATCTACACGCTTCATTGGCAGCCGAAGAATATTGCCAGCGGTTTATACATCATTTCCATGAAGGCGGATGCTTTCGTTCGGAATCGTCGTATGTTATTTATCAAATAGGCCCCAAGGCAGTCGCACCTCCCGCGACTCCTTGTCCCCGACGCGCCGGATGCCCTCCCGGCGCGTCTTTTTTATGGGGAAACAAAGAAAAAGGAGTCCAAGTTGGACTCCCTCTCGCTTTCGATAAGTCTTTCTTATTAGACTTCTTGGCTCTGTCTAAATTTCACCATACCCTCATTTAATACTCGATACATATTTACGGGGTCTAGAAGTATTGGTTGTATGGGAGAACGACTTGTTATGGAAAAAACTAATTCGCGCGCGAAGGCGAACAACGCTGCAGGAGCATGAGTTGCTAGAAATTGATCGAAAGGTACGCTTGTTTTTTCTGAAACTTTCTTGTAAGCTGCAATTAATCTAGCTTCGACATTGTGGCCAACAGGTTGATCTTTAGGATGATTACATTTCACAGATAGGCTGAGAAGACCAAATGGATCTTTATTATTGATCTCTACACCTATTT
>CBDVDL010000122.1:0-6115 GCA_965372735.1 uncultured Alphaproteobacteria bacterium
CCATGTTGCCTTTTTCGGTGTAGCTGCCGCAATAGAGCCAGTTGCCGCTGCAAGTAGAACCATCATCTTTGAGCCACGCGAAGGACGGAATCTGCTGACCTTTTTTTACGACCGTGTCCTTGTGTGTGTAGCTATCCATCGCATAGCCGTTGCACTCTTTAGCGACGAGATGAATATCCGGTTCCTCTCCAACACCATAATTCCATGAGAGATTAACGATGGGATCAGGAAAAACACCACCTTTCTTGTACTCATCGCGCAACGTATGGAAAATCTTATCAACAATCCAAGCATCCGAACGAGCGACGCCCGGCGGTTCCGCTGCTTTATAACGCCATTGCATCCAGCGGCCTGAGTTCGAAATTGACCCTTCCTTTTCAACCGAAGAAGCGGCAGGCAGAGCGAAAACTTCCGTTTTGATCTTCTTAGGATTCGTTCCCGGTCCCTTCCAAAACTCCATCGTATCGGTCATCCAAAGGTCCACAGCAACCATCCAATCGAGTTGCTCCAGTGCCTTACGCTCCTTGCGGGCATTCGGTCCAGCTACAGCAGGATTCTGCCCCATAAGCATGAGACCCTTGATATGGCCTTCATACATTTCCTCGAAAAGAGCGATGTGCGAATAGTTGGTGTTCTCGTCGAGCTTCGGAAGATAGTGGTAGTCGAACTCGTTGTCTTTCGTGGCATGCTCTCCCCAGTAAGCTTTCAGGAAACTCACCATATACTTCGGAGTGTGCTGCCACCAGTTCGCGCTCTTGTCGCCGCCCATCGCCTTTGGCGTCCATTTGTCGTGATACGCCTGCAGGGACGGATTATTCGCCCGCGGTGTTTTCAAATAGCCGGGGAGAATGTGAAAGAGAAGCGCGTAATCGGTTGAGCCCTGCACATTCGATTCGCCGCGTAAAGCGTTGATGCCGCCTCCGGCTACACCGATATTCCCAAGCAGCAACTGAAGCACCGCGTAGCTGCGTACATTCTGACTGCCATAAGTATGTTGGGTCGTACCCATCGCATACATAATGGTAGCGGCTTTGCCAGCTTTGCCGGTGGCACAAAAACACTTGGCAATCTCAAGGAATTTCTCCTGCGGCATACCGGTAATTTCGCTCATCTTCTCCGGCGTGTACTGCGCGTAATGCTTCTTCATGAGCTGCAACACGCAACGCGGATCCTGCAGTGATTTATCCAGCTTCGGATTTCCCTCAGCATCCATCTGGTAATTCCAGCCGCCTTTTTTCTTATCATAGGTAGGTTTGGCGGCAACAAAGCCAGAGAATAGACCATCGTTGAAGTCGAATTTCGTGTCAACAAGGAACGCGCCATCCGTGTACTCGCGAACGTACTCTTCATGGTAGAGTTTGTTCTCGATAATGTATCGAATGAGTGCGCCGATGAACGCGATGTCGGAGCCGGAACGCAGGGGAGCGTAGATATTTGCTTTGGTTGATGTGCGAGTGAAGCGGGGATCCACATGGATAAGTTTGGCTCCTTTATCCACCGCTCTCATCACCCATTTGAACGACAGCGGGTGATTTTCAGCGGCATTGGAGCCGATAATCATGATACAATCTGAGTTGCCGATGTCAATCCAATGATTGGTCATCGCTCCTCGGCCAAAAGATGTCGCCAGACCGGCGACGGTGGCCGAGTGTCATATCCGAGCCTGATGCTCGAGGTAAACCACGCCCATCGCGCGGGCAAGTTTGCCGTAGAGGTAGCATTCTTCGTTATCGAGTGCCGCGCCTCCGAGACCGGCAATCGCTTCGACGCGATTGACGACACGTCCCTTTTTGTCTTTCTTGATGAAGTGAGCGTCGCGCGTTTTCTTGATATTCATCGCGATGCGGTCAATCGCCCACTCCCAGGATTTCTCCTCCCACTCGGTACTCATAGGCGCGCGGTAGAGTACCTTGTCAAGCCGTCGATCGCTATTAGCAACCTGATAGAGGGACTGCCCCTTGCAGCAGAGCGCCCCTTCATTGATGGGATGGTCGGGATCGCCTTCGACATTGATGACTTTACGGTTAATCGAGGAAACAATTAAACCACAACCGACTCCGCAATAGGGGCAAATGGTGGTGCTTTCCTCCGAATACCGTGTTTTGAGAGCTTCCGCAAAGGCCACCGAAGGACTGAGGTCCAGACCAATCTTGATCAAAACCCCTCCCATCGCCAAGGCGCCCGTTGACATCAGAAACTCTCGCCGTGTGAGTTTCATAAACAACCTCTCTGATTTGTGAAAAGATTGTAAAACTATGACTGATTTTTATCTTGAAATGTGATAGTCGGCAAATGATACCCTTCACGTTCGGCAACAAAACACAAATGAAGCGTCGCGATTTCTTCTTTTTCTAAATCAGCGACACTCCCTTCCGGGAGTTTGCGTTCGTCAACGGTGCGAAGATAACCTTTGCACAGTTCACAGACAGCAATGCGATAGATTTCCCATCCCTCGGGTTCGAGATTGCCGAGCTGTTTCGCATCCTTATTGTCGCAGAATGGACATTGAATGCGGCTGAAAGCCCACTCAATCGCACAAAGTTCGCACCACAAATACCGCCGTCCGGTTTCTTTTTCCAACCGTGCCATCTTCGGCGGTCCCCCGCAACACGGACACGCTCCCTGATTCCAATTCTTCAAGCTCTCTTTGGGAATCGTTCGACTGTAACGCTGGAAAAAAGGCTTGGCCAACTCACGGCCAACCCATAGAATAAGTTCCCTATCCTGCTGCGATGTCTTCGCGATTTCCGAAAGTCGCGCGTTATCTCTCTTCACCGAAGCCCTGAACCAACCTTCGATATCCGTAGTGGATGCTTCAGTCCAGTTCGAAAAGGAATCGGAGAGCTGAGCATACCCCGACAGCGCCTTCAGCAATCTCTTCAAACTGGCGCGAAGAGCTTTCGAACGAGGAACGAGTTTCGCTGCGGTGATAAGACTTCGCTTTTGCAGAACAGCTTCATTTGCCGTTGCCAAAGATGGGAAATCCTCCGGCGCTAAAGCGTCTGATTTCACTTCGAGGCTGCGAAATTCGGAAAGCGCTTTCTGCAACTGGAGATACGCCGGAGAAACTCCTTTCCGCTCTTCAAGAGAGTCCGAAAGCGAAAATATATTTTCCGAATCAATGGTATTCGAGCAATCAGTTTTCACATTAATCTCAAGTTAGATCATCTTCAACAAGTCTTCGGGGATGCGTGTATACATTCATCCGCTCTCCCCGTGCAAAACCTATAAGTGTCAAACCGACGGAATCCGCCAAATCCACCGCACGCGATGTAGGTGCTGCTCGAGAGACAAGCATCGGAATCTGAGCCATCGCCGCTCTCTGCGCAATGTCCGATGAAATTCTGCCGGTGGCAATCGCAATATAAGGACGCGAGAGAAGTTTTTCCGTGAGCACGAGATGGCCGATGACTTTGTCCATCGCATTATGCCGTCCGATATCCTGAGCGGCATAGACAATCCGTTCGCCGTCGATAATCGCGCACCGGTGCATGCAGCCGGTGCCGTCCAAAAGCCTGGATTCCCGCATGAAGTCGCTCATAATTGTCGCCAGACGTTTGGGGGACATCAACGGCTTCTCCCCGACCTTCATAGTCGACAGCGATACGGCATCCAAAGAGCGACTAAAGGTAACAGCGCGTCCACAGGCGGAGGTCAGGGTCTGAATTCTTTTTTTCGCCAGCGCCGTCAGCGGTACCAAGTATTCCTTAAACATTACATTCACTTGGCCGTGAGGCACATCCACGGTCAGCTCATCAAGCTGGCGAGCATCCTGAAGAATGGCTTCGCCGTACAGAAATCCCGCCGCGAGCTCGGCCAGTTCACTCGGTGAACAATGCATGCCCACCACTTCCTGCCCGTTCACCTGAATCGTAAGCGTATATTCGACGGCGACACTATCCGGGGCTGTCTTCGCCCGCGCGCTACTGGGGGAAATCCGAAGAACGGAGTATATTCGAGAGCTATCCACGGGTAATTGAACCACTGAAGGATTGGATTATTATTTAGATGCCCCAGGCGTGCAGAACAGCGACTCCCCAGAGCACGACAACTGCAGGAACTGCAACCGTCCAGCGAGCCACCAATTCCGGGCGATGAAGGCGCGCACCTGCTCTCCAACCCGCGACACAACTAAGGGCACCACCTATTGAAGCAACCACCGCCGGCCATCCAAGGAACGGCAGGACACGCGACCAACCGGCTTCGGCCCATTCAGGTTTCAACCCGACAAAAGCCATCAAAACAACAAAAACGATAAACGCAGGATAAACGGTTAGGAGTCCCATCAGGAAAGGCCGGAGTCTATTCTCGCTTCCAACATACCTTTTCGAGAGTAGTGCAAAAATTTCGAAGGAAGCGGCGAGAGTCAAAACTCCCGACATTTGGCAGGCAAAGAAAGCAACACTGAAAAATTTGTAAAAACACGCTACGAGTGCAATGGCGATACTACTTCCGACAAAATCCAGAACTCGCCTCCCCAAGGCAAGACAGAAGAGTGCACCAATGGCCAGCACTATTGCCGCGTGCGACCAACCTTGAAGCTGCCAGACATCCCAAATCAGGATTTCGAGCATTCCCCAAAGCGATCCGATCAAAAGGATAAAAACGACCTTACGCCCAGTTGACATAGTCGACTCCCGTTATAATTATATATGAAGTTTGGATTCGCTCACAAATATGGTAAAAAGAATCTGTTAAGTCCTTAATGGCTACAAATAAAAAAGCGTCCTTTGTGAAAAATATTTCAAAAAATATAACACTTTAGAGTCTATTTGTCAAGCAAAAAATCGAGTATTTTATATAAAATTAAGTTGTTAGGTGTTCCTAACAGCTTTAAAGACTTGAGATGCCTCCCAAACTCTTCACGATTTCTCCATGAAAATTCTTTTATCTTCAGAGTGCCTCTCTACTTCAGCTCTTCCACCACCGATGGATTTGTTCAGCAATGGAATCTATGTCATCTGGAGATAAGGATTGTATTTCCGGCATTAAGGAACCCTTGCTGACAAAAAACAGCGGAGGTTCTTCTGATTTGCTGACAGGCGACTCAGATAAGCCATCATGCCAGACTTCGATCTTGGTTCCCGGTGCCGATTTATAGCCCTCCACGAGCAGCAAATCTACCTGCGGGAAAAAACGTTCGACAACCTTTTCCCACTGAGAAATTTCCGTCAACTCGGGAAGGCAAATCACTCCGCCGTGACGTCCCGCTAACCCTGTAAAACCCGCGCCTGCCTTAGCTAAACGCGCGGAATCACTCTCCCCTTCAAAGCTCTGAATGCCCGGCGCATGTTTCACAACACCCACGCGAAGACCGCGTGCTTTAAGCGCGGGAATAAGCCGGAGTATCAGCGTCGTCTTGCCTGAGTTGTGGCGTCCGATGATATGCAATCTTTTCAAATCTCTGCCCGACAATCTGCACTATGAACGTGCATTCGGTTCATTCAAATTGAAAAAAGGCGGATGCGATTCGAGTGCATTTTTAAACTCGATCTGCACACCGCCCAATTGTCGAATTCCTTTTTGAAGGCTGAGGTTTTTGCTGCGATACTGTTCCCACCAGAACGGCAATGTTGCCTTAGAATAGACTGCGCAAAGCGGCTCGGCACCTTTCGAGGACTGCGAGAAGATTACAGGTGTATCTTCCCGAATATCGCAGAGTTTACGTAGCCATTCCGTCGTCAAATAGGGCATATCGCTGGCCAGAATCAAACACCGTTCGCCGGGGCAATCTTCCAAAGCCGTCAGCAATCCTCCTAACGGCCCCACGCGTTCGACGACATCTAACAACACCGGAACACCTACGAACTCGAATTTATCTCGAGAACGGGCAACGATTTTCACGTCAAGCGCTGCCTTCTGCGCCGTTCGCACGGTTCGAAAAATCAGAGGTTCGCCATCCCACGACAGAAGCGTTTTATCCTGCCCATAACGTCGGCTTTCACCACCAGCCAGAATGTAGGCAGGCAACTGAATCACGTGGCTGCCTGTTACGACTTCTCAGAAAGGGTGAAAACGATGTCTTTAGGCGCTTCATCCAATTTCAGCGATTCAACAACACCCGTCATGACATTGGTAATAATCTTCGTAACGAATTCGTTCGTCTTGATTTCGG
>CBDVDL010000123.1:0-6084 GCA_965372735.1 uncultured Alphaproteobacteria bacterium
CAAAACAACCGGCACCTGCGGCTTCTCGCGCTTGACCGTCTCCAGAAGCTCCAACCCATTCACTTCAGGCATATGGATATCTGAAAGTATCAAATCAACGGACTCCCGATGAAAAATATCCAAAGCCTGTTGGCCATTAAACGCTCCCAGAGTTTCATAGCCCAGCAACCTCAGAATTCGGGACAGCATGTGCACCATAAACTGTTCATCGTCCACCACTAAAATACGTTTCTTTCGCCTTTCACCCGGTTCATCCGCTTCGCTCGCGCTCTTCATCACCGAGGCATCAACATCAACCATAAAAATCTTTCCAAGCGCATATTCCTTTATCTTGGGATCTGCTATGCGCGCCAGCTTCTGAATCACGCCCTTGATTTTCGCAACTTCCTGCCGTATGTAGTCCAAAGACTGTAAAACTTCAGCATCGGTTGATTTCAACTTGAGCTGCAAGTATTCGGTACTGCTCAGGATAACATTAAGTGGAGTATTGACCTGATCATTTAGAGCAACAGCAGTCTGGACAATCGCTTTCAGCTTTTCTTCTTCTAATTCGCTCGTCTGCAAATCACGCTGCAACTGCACTTTTTCCAGGCCACGGCGGACCCGGAGTATCAGCTCCGAATCCTCACAGGGCTTCATCAAATAATCATACGCGCCCAGGCGAAGCGCTTCAATCGCAGACCCGATAGAAGCAAAACCCGTGATCACAATAACCACGGTGTCCGGTTGACACTCCTGAGCTTTCCTCAGAATGACCAATCCATGGACATCCCGCATAACCAAATCGGTCAATACAAGATCAAACGTGGCCGTTTCAAGAAGCCGGAGCGCTTCCTGTCCGTTATCGATAGATACAACATCAAATCCTTCCCGCTCAAGGATTTCTTCAAATCCACGCAGCACCAGATGGTCATCGTCTACCAGCAAAATTCTCACGCGCTCTTCCATAATCACACCTTCTTCCTCTTTGTTCACATCTTCTCTCTCAATGGCATCCTGGCTGTTGCCCTCCTTTGTAACCCCGAACTCTTGTCCATCCGCCATTTCTCTTCCTACATTCCTTCAAAAGGATTGTCATCAAATTAAAAGCTTTTTAAGTTACCCCTTTTCCTTCTGAATTTCAAGCCTTCGGATCAAAATATTTAAACAACTTTCTAAGAAACTATACTTATTACACCGCTTCTAAGAGCCATACATTGTTGCCGATAATGATTGCAAATCTTGCCACTGTTCCTTGAAGTTCCTCGAAATAAGTTCACAATGAGCATAGCATTTCCCCGACCGTTAGAGGCAACCCCTTCGAGGAGAAGCTGATACCTCGCCGAGCCGGGTTCAGCGCAGATTCCCGCAGGCCAAACGACAAACCGTCGCGCGTAACCCGGCCGGAATTTCTCGTGGTGTTGGCACTCCAAACGTACTGCCGTGCGCTTGAAAACAATAAAAAAGAGACTCACCGCAGTGAGCCTCTATTGGAAAAACTAACACAAACTAAATCGCGTAAGAAATCCTATTTCAGCAAGAGCATCTTCCGCGTTTGCCGCGCTGTTCCAGCTTCAAGTCGCGCAAAATAAATGCCGGACGCAAGTCTCTCCGGGTTCCAGTAAACATCAAACACGCCGGCACTGCGTTCTTCATCCAAAAGCAAGGCAACTTGACGCCCCAAAATATCATAGACAGCAATGCGTACTCTATCGCGCGAAGGCAGACTGAAACGGATTTTCGTTTCGCCGTTAAACGGATTCGGCCAATTCTGCTCCAATGTCACCTCACCGGGAATCAGTGCTACTCGCTCTTCTTCCACACTGGAAATCACATCATCCAGAACGATAATATCATCTAAATAACATCCTTCATCATTGACCGATGCGTCCGAATAAAACGTAAACCGCAGACGCGTGCCTGTAAAAGCCGGGAACCCTTCTAATGGAATCGTCATCTGTATCCATTCGTCTTGATGGCCGGTCAATGTATCGACAGACATCCAGTTGGCTGTGCTGATTTGAATATCAATGCGGCAGTAATCCCGGCCTTCCTGCATATGATAGCGCGTCTTGAATTGCAGCGTCCCGTCGCCGTCGAAAGGAAACGCCGTGGAGAAAAGGCTGCCTTCCGACAACTCGGGATACTCATTGTATTGCCCAAAATAGAAGGCGTGAGTCGGAGACGCGGAATGTTGCGTCTGCAAATGCCAGTGATCTTCGCGCCCATAATGACCCCAGTTGTTAGTCATCGGATTTTCGAAATCATTGAAGAAATAGGCATTGCCTAAAATCAAGTAAATGTCTCCCTCGCCGGTCGCGTCGTCATCTCCATAAAGGGTAACACGCATATGCGCCGTCGCAGGAACGTCCGCGGTTTCGCTGACGGATACGACAAATGGATCCGGACTGGCAACCTCCGCGTGACCGGAAACCGTTCCAATCACGATTTCATCATCCAAAACCGTTACGTTAGGGTCCAGGCTTTCGATAAAAGCGTGGACATTCGTCGCGGTTCCCAAGCCTTCATTGGCAACGCGAAGATACAATTCTCCAGTCTCTCCCGCGAGGAGAAAACCGTCGCCGTCACCTCCCGGAGGCGGATCCATAATTTGAAATTCCACTGGATAAAGCTCTGGTTCGGCAACCGTATAGGTTTCCTCGCGCTCCCAAGTCGTTCCATACTGATCCTCGACCACAAACCGAAGCACAATCTCATCTCCGTCTTCAGCACTGCTCCACACGCGAACGACGGCGGGGTCACTGGCATACAAATCTTCGCCGATAGGGATGTCTCCGAAATCCGCTTGAGAATCCTCCATTGTTGCGGGGCCGCTGACGCGCTGAACCGTTGCGGAAACCCCATAAGCGACATTGCCGCCTGAATTGGAAACACCCGGAGTAAGTTCGATGCATTCGCTTGCGTTGAATTCCGAATTGCCGTTGCCCGAGCTTTGTCCGGTGTCGTCATCATCAATCTGCACGTCAAGCATTGTCAGCTCCGGCCCGACAACTTGCAGTGTCGGCAGCATCACGCACGGCTGAAGATCACCATTTGAGGTTAAAAGAAAACCGACTCCTCGCCCGTTCGGACAGGTAGGTGAAATCTGCAAACGCAGCGGCGGTGTTGTTGTAATCGTTTCTCCCGGATGGATGGATGGAATCGTTACGGCACTATCGAGCAGCGTCACATACGAATCATCTTCACTTAAAATTCCTATAACCGCGGGTGAATTCACCGACCCAAGATTTTGCAGTTGAAGCGTCAGTTCGATGGTTTCACCGTTTTGTGCGATGCCATCTCCATTACCGCTGCTGCCTCCTTCATCATCGTCATCGATGTCGAAACCGACCCACTGCACATAAGCCTGAGTTCCACTGCGGCCTGTCGTAAAGAGAATCGCTTTATTAGCGCGCATCATTCCTGTGCCGGGCGCTCGGATGCTGGCATGTGAAATCTGACACGCCGTGGTTAAATCCGGTTTCTGAATTCCGACCGTCGCGAAGTTCTCATAGGTATCGGAATTGCTGAGCGCTTCATATTGAAAGAGGATTTCTCCGTCTCCGGTCGCGGTCGGCCAGCAATCAGTATCATAGAGAATCACCTGAAATGTCTGTTCTTCGCTGTGACGAAGCAATGTCAGGTCGCTCCACTCAATAACGAAACGGTGTCCCACCTCATCATGCCAGGTACAGATCCGACCATGCGAATCTGTTACCAAATCATCCCAGAAAGGAGCGATTAAAGTCAACGGCGATAGTGGCGCGGGTAAAGCGTAATTGCGAAAATCGTGTCGGTTCGTGCTCCCCATCGCAATCCAGCCGTTCGTGCAAATCGTGACTTGCGTATAGGTTTGGCCGTAATACATAAACGGGAACGGCAAGTCAACCGTTCGCGATTTGTCATCGCCTTCCGCATCATCCGTCAAACCCCAGATGACCGAACCGGGTCCCCCATCATTCGGATTGATTTCAACCCACGACAAAGCGGGAGCTTCACGGTAACCAATGTCCGTATCTTCATACGCGCGGTAACCGTAAGCATCCTTCGGCGTCGGATCGTCGCTGGTCAATTCGCCGATGGACACCGAAAACGGCACATGAATCTCATCATCGTTCACCTGCAGAACAAGCAGCAAGTCCGCCACATCGCCGGGAATCAAATCGCTCGAAACGGTAAGCTGAAAACCATCGTCCGTGCAATAAGAAGAATCTCCCGGCAGAACTTCAGCGAAGCTTGCCGTGCTGTCGAGAATATCCACTCCGCTTGTCAAAGCTCGCAGTGTTGTGCTGACCGGCGGCAGAGATGCGCGTCCCATGTTTCCCAGACTGAAATCAACAATGGCTGTCTCGCCGGGATTCGCAAACCGGTATTCCCCGCCAATAAGCGTAGATTGAATCCATAGGACAGGGCTCCTTACATCCACATCCTGAACCCAGGAAACATCGCCGGGCTCCAAGTGCCACTCAAGATGTAGCAACGCTCCATCCGACGTCGCTTCAAGAATTTTGAAACGCACATACCCCGGCAGCGCATTCGCGCCGGACGCAAGCGACGGCACAGTCAGAACACTGTCGAGAATCGCAACGGAAGCTTGAGATGCTCGCAGAATAAGCTCTCCTCCTCCATAAGCCGCGCCGCCAAAATTATGCAGGTGCGGCTGCAGAGCAATCGTTTCACCCGGATTGGCAAATTCATCGCCGTTTCCTGAGCTCCCGTTGGAACCGTCATCGACGAAATCCGTCACCGTCGCTCCGACGAAACTCTCCGAGGAGGACGACAGAACCACCGTCTCGATAACCGGCTCATAGAAAGGCTTCGTAACCGTAACCGTCACATCACTCGCATCTGATTGCGGAAGAGGAAGACTGAGACGACCGTCCGTATCGGCAACTCCCCGACTGAAAACTTCATCGCCCACCGACACCGTCGCCCATGTCTCTGCAAGTGGTTCCTCTTCGCTCGTCGTGATGATTTCAAGAGCCGGCTGGCCGAGAGCAACTTCCGTATCGAAGTTCGCACTGAGCTCACGCGGCGCTCCAACAAAATAGGTAAGACCCGGATCGCCGAGAATGTTGTAAGTATGAAAGTAAAAATGAACAGAATTAAACGACTCTCCCGGTGCAAGATTATTCGGGAATTGCCGCATAACTTCCATCTTGCCGCGCAACTGTGCCGCACCGAATGTATTGATGCCTTCGTACAGAATTCCCATGTACATTCCCGCATCCAGCGTATTGTTCCAGCGGGTCTTCGTGTCATGTTCCGATGGGCCGCAAAAAGCCACAGCGCCTTTGGGATTGTTGGGCGTTCCGGAACGGATCCAAGCTTCACCAAAACACGGGTCGGTACCGGATACAAAATCACCACCGCCGCAAACGATACCGGTGACGATAGGCAATTTCCATCCGTTGGTAAGACCTTCGACGTCGCCAACTTCGAAAGCCGGCGGCCACCAGCCCGATGGCGAACCGAAACCGCGATAATTGACGAAGCTGACGCCGTTATTGATGCTCTGCCGAACCTGATAAGTGCTGCCGCCGGGGTAGCGGACCGTATCAACTGCTGTGTATCCATGATCCAGCAAACGGTCGCGTACCCACAGCTTTGTTTCCCATGCGGATGTGTAACTCGCGTAGTAGCGGTACGCTCCAACCATCAAAGCACGTGTCCGCCAAGCGCCATCAGGTTCGTAAGGTGTCTTCTCATAATAAACGGTCTTGTTCACAACCGTGCGAAGTTCTGTTTCTGTATCGACGGACAACCTGCCGATAAGAACATCCGGCAAATAATCTTCGCCGTCTATCATCGCATAGGGGTGATCCGTGCACATCATTGGCGTGTAGGTTGCACTGATCATAAACGTCGGAATCGCATAGCTGCCATTGTTGTCGCCGACCAGCACGACAAAAACCGGCGGCTCATCCCATGTATCGTAGGCGTTTTGAATATAATCACGGATATCTTCCTTGGTCGTGCCGCCAATATCATCCGTGGAAACAACCGTCACGGTATGACCGCGCTGGCGTTTCCAGTTGGCGAAATCCTGCCGCGCGTCCACATTCGCACCGGCTAAATGGATAACAAGATACGGTTCGGGATGGC
>CBDVDL010000124.1:0-6076 GCA_965372735.1 uncultured Alphaproteobacteria bacterium
ATCTTTTTCAAATCTCCTGCTATGACTTTTTCTGACGGAAGAAAAGGGACGTGCCTCTTTGGAGTACATCTCTGTATAATGGTCTTAAAATGTTTTTGAGTGCAGGTTTTATCGGTTTCCAGTGCGTCGCGTACGCATACTGAATCGTCAAAGGAATTTTCACGAGCTCCAGTCCGGCTTTCTCCGCCATTGTGATAAGCGAAGCTCGATTGAAGCAATTGATATGTTCAAGTGGAGTGACAGGAGTAATTGAATTCTTGGAATCTTTGGGCTCCGTCCAATCCGAAATCCTCAGATTTCTCTTGATGTTCACACCATCGGGCACGCTGATTTTGATAAGCCCTTCCGGTTTCAATGATGTTTTCAGATGCTGCAGCGTTTCAAGCGGCTCGGGAAGATGCTCGAAAACCTGCTCTGTATTGACAAAATCAAACGCATGATTCGGGATGTCGTCCCATGTGATGACCTTGATGCCAAGGGATTTTGCGTGCTCGATTTTAGGTTTGGACAAGTCTGTTCCATAGACATCACAACCGAACGCTTTCGCCATCAGACACCATTTGCCCCAGCCCATACCAAAATCAAAAAACTTCAGCGGACTCGAGCCTGCGCTCAAATACGCAATCAACATCATGACTTCTTGAGCGCGCAATGACGCATCATAAAGAGACTCCTTTTGCGTGCGGGGTTGTTCGGTTGTCTGGGGCTTAATCCATTTTTCGTATATCTCCTTCATCAGAAAATCATTGGGGATTTCTTGCTGGTAAATCAGCCCGCAGTTGCTGCATTCATTCAGAATGAATTCTCCATCCTTCAGATACTCAAAATCAATCCCTCCCTGCGTGGAATAGAATGACTCCAGATATTCTTTAAGGGGTGATTTCAGGAATCCACAAGCATAAACCGTTTTATAATCTGCTGACATACAGCCCGGACAACCATCACGTTTCACGAAATAAGTTTCAGCCATAGCTTTATCCTTTAAGAAGAACATGTCAGGAGGCATTCGCAACTCTGTGAGGCGAGGTTCCTTCCAACTTAAGAGGTTCACTCCCCCAAGTTACGAGAAAATCACAGAAAAGCAAGGGAAATTGATACAAACGGAAACAATAAGTGACCCGGACAGGCTTAAGAAAGTTGTGGCATAGGATAAATAAATTTCTTATATTAAATAGAATTATGCGCTTTGCGAAAATGAGGATGAAAATGACTTCTAAGTACCAAAATTTTATGGGGATGCTTTTAATAGCAGTATTCGCGCTCTTTGCGTTCAACGCAGAGGCAGTGCAGGTACGCCCGAATATGCTCGATTCGCGCCTCGCCGAAGTGGAATTGACCTCGAAGGCTGATTTGACGATTATCACGGAAGCCGGCGGAATTATCGACAACGTCCGAGACAATGTCGCCCGCGTTTATCTGTTGGAAGAAGATTTCATCTATCTTCAAAAGCAAGGCTATACGGTGCGCTGGATTCGCGATGAAGCACAAGAATATGGACGGTGGTTGACGGAAACGACTAAACACACGGATGATGTACGCGCTGAGTATCATACGAACGATGAAATTGAAACGGACTTCATCAGTTGGCAAGCCACCTATCCGACTCTTTTCAGTTACGAATCCATCGGAACGTCCTATCAGGGACGCGACCTCTGGGCGGCGAAACTTTCTGATAACGTCACAACGGATGAAGCTGAAATCGAAGTGAAGTACATCAGCACGATGCACGGCGACGAACCTGTCGGCACGGAAATGTGCATGTATTTTATTGACGATTTGCTGACACAATACGGCATCGACCCGGAATTGACCGAACTGATGACTGATTTCGAAATCTGGATTATCCCGATGATGAATCCCGACGGCAATGCGGCTTCACAGCGGGTTAATGCTCAGGGTGTTGACCTGAACCGCGATTTTCCCGACCGAGTGGACGATTCCGTCAACACGACCGCAGGACGCGCTACAGAAACCGCACTCGTCATGGATTGGTCGAACGAACATAATTTTGTACTGTCAATCAATTTCCATACGGGAGCGCTCGTCGCCAATTATCCCTTCGACAATAACTACACACATACGAGTGTTAACACACCGACACCAGAAGATGATTTGTTTATTCACCTGTCATTGACCTACTCACAATACAACTCTCCTATGTACAACGGCTCTTTTCCTCGGGGAATTACAAATGGAGCCGACTGGTATTGGATTTCCGGGGGTATGCAGGATTGGAACTATGTGTGGATGGGAGACAAGGAAGTTACCGTTGAACTCAACGACGTGAAATGGCCTCCCTCGAGTCAATTGGATGGTCTCTGGGATGACAACCAGCTCAGTATGCGCAAATATCTGCTCGAAGCGAAATACGGTGTGCGCGGCATCGTAACGGATTCTATAACCGGTGCTCCTTTGCGTGCGGATGTCATGCTGGGAACCATTCCATACGTGACCTATAGCAGCGCGCTTCATGGAGACTATTATCGTATTCTTGAGGATGGAACCTATTCGCTGACGTTCTCCGCGCCGGGGTATTCATCGAAAACGTTTCCTTCGGTCGTCGTTTCCGGCGGTACACCGACCGTTTTAGATGTCGAGCTTGCGCGGATTCCGAGCCCGATTATTTCGACTGCTCCGACCGCCATCAGTGAAGGCATCGGCATCTGTGATTCGCTGGACGTTTCGTTTTCAATAATTAATTCCGGAGATTATGCCCTTGACTGGTCTGCGGAAGAAGGCTTCATCCATGAAGGTGGTTATGGCAGTGCTCAGGGAGCTGGTTGGCGTTTCATTGACAGCGACCAGACAGGTGGGCCGGTGTACGATTGGGTGGACATCAGCGTGCTCGGAACCGAATTGAATTTTACGTCCGACGACCAAAACCTCGGACCGTATTCGATTGGTTTCGATTTTCCGTTCTATGGGCAGACATTCAGCACTGTTCGTGTCGCAGCCAACGGATGGATTTCCTTTACGTCGTCGGCCACCGGTGAACCTTCATGGCGCAATCAATACCTTCCGGATAATTCGATGGCGCCCGAAAACATCATCGCTGCGTGGTGGGACGATTTAAGCCCGCAGCGCGCCGGTGCGGAAGTGCGCATGTACACGAACAATTCTGACAGTCTGATTGTTACCTTCAGTGATGTCGAGAGCTATGCGGATAACGGCCTTTATACGTTCCAGTATATACTGCTGTTGTCAGGGGATATTGTTTTTCAGTACAATGACATGGGCACGAATCGCTTGAATTCATCAACGATTGGCCTGCAAAATAGCGACCGCACGAAAGGCTCGACGGTCATCTACAATGAGCTCTACATCCATAACAACATGGCTATCTCATGGTGCCCGAATTCGATGGTCGCGCTTGTTCCGGCTTCAGGAACCGTGCCGCCGCAAAGTTCGCAGCCTGTGACGGCTCGCCTGAAATCCTGTTGTTTGCCTTTGGGAGCGAGTTCCGGAATTCTTGAAATTTCCTCGAATGATCCGACGCCGCCGCTTCTTGAAGTACAAGTGGATTTGAACGTATCGGCGCAACCGCCGCAAGCGGTTACGGATCTCATTATACTTCCCGAACCGCCGAATGTGCATCTTTTCTGGACGGCGGCGGCTTATGCTAATTTGTACGATGTCTATCGCAGCCAGAGCTATCCGGTCGAACTCATACCGGCAAATTTTGTCGATAGTGTTGCGGATACGCACTATGTAGATACCGGTGTCAGCGCCGAGTCCGCCGGTTTCTATGTCGTGACATCCGTGCAGTAATTTGTAGGGGCGTACCCATGTGTGCGCCCGTCATTGTCGAAAAGAAAAATCATAGACAGCGATATTGAACCAAAGCATTGAGGTCAAACTATGAGAATCATCCCAAAGGTATTTGTGTTTTTGTTCGTCGCCTTGATGGTGGCGACCGCCTTCGGTCAGGACGTCTATCGCAATCACATGTTGATAGAAGTTTATCCTGAGTCCGAAGCCAGACTGCAAGCTCTCTATCAGTTTCATCAATTGGATATCATTCCGGGTCCATCGTCTGACATTCCGCATATCGCCGCCTATCCGGAAGACCTCGAACTGCTTCAGGAAGAAGGGTATCCTTACGAAATTATCCACGATAACCTCGAAAAATTCTATGCGAATCGTCTCGGCGGCAGATTGGATGATATGGGCGGCTATCACACTTTCGATGAAATAGTTACTTTCTTAGATCAGATTCATGCTGCTCATCCCACCATTACCACTGCGAAATTCAGTGTCGGACAGTCTATCGAAGGTCGCGAACTATGGTGTCTGAAAATTTCCGATAATCCCGACGTGGATGAAAGCGAACCGGAAATCTTCTACAATTCGCTGATTCACGCGAGGGAACCCGCCGCAATGGAAGCCGTGCTCTATTTCATGGATCATTTGACTGACAACTATGGCACCGATCCCGAAATTACTTACCTTGTCGATAATCGCGAAATGTGGTTCATTCCCTGTATGAATCCGGATGGTTATGTCTACAACGAGAGCACCAATCCCAACGGTGGCGGCATGTGGCGTAAGAATCGCCGGGATAACGGTGATGGTGAGTGGGGCGTTGACCTCAACCGAAATTGGTGCTATACTTGGGGACTGGATAATAGTGGTTCTTCTCCCTATACATCGAGCGAAACTTACCGCGGTACCGCGGCTCAATCAGAGCCGGAAACCGACAATGTCTATCAGTTTATCGCATCGAGAAATTTTGTCGGCAGCCTTGATTATCATACGTACTCGAATCTTGTTCTGTATCCTTGGGGCACGAGCTATTTCGACGGTGACGGTTTGACCGAAGACAATGATACCTTTGAAATGATTGCCGACTCGATGGCCTACTTTATTCACGAAGTCAACGGCGTTTGGTACAGCACCGGAACAGCTTGGCAAATTTTGTACAGTGTCAATGGCGGTTCATTCGACTGTGAATATGGCGAATTCGACATGTTCTCCTTGACTACCGAAGTCGGAAGTGGTTCCGATGGTTTCTGGCCGCCAGAGTCGCGGATTCTGCCGCTTGCTCAAGAAAATCTTCCCGCGAACATTTTCTTTGCTCGCATCGCAGGCTCCCTGATTACCGAATTCACACTTTCCGATCCATCTGTCTCGCCCGCTGCGGGAACAGTGGATACAACATTCACGTTCTCTATCATCTACAAGAGCAAACAGAATATCATGCCCGCCACGACCGAGATCTATATCGACGATACGCCGTACACCTTGACAACCACCGACTATGACTATACTGATGGCTCGCTTTTCATATACGCAACAACACTCAGCAGCGGCCGTCACGAATTCTATTTCTCGTTTACCGGTGATACGTTGACAAGGCGCGACCCGGAATCCGGCACCTACTCCGGACCGTTTGTGGGCGGCGCAGTCGTGGCTTGCTATGATTTCGAAACCGCTCAGGGGTGGAGCGTTAATGTTGATAGCGATGATGATGCGACCAGCGGAGTTTGGGGGCGCATGGATCCCGAAGCGACCTTTAACGGCGGCAATCCTGTACAGCCGGAAGATGACCACACAACGGAGCCGGGAGTCATTTGCTGGGTCACAGACGGCCTCGCAGGAGGCAGCGTGGGTGCTAACGATATTGATGGAGGGAAGACCACGCTCTTTTCGCCCATCTGGGATCTGTCCACCTATGATAACGCGTTTCTGGATCTGTGGACATGGTATTCCAATGATGCTGGCAACAATCCCGGTCAGGATTTCATCGTTATGCAGATTTCTTCCAATGGCGGAACAAACTGGACGGATTTGTTGAATACGAATTCCGACTGGGAATACTATAAGAATGACTATTTCTTCCTCGAAGATTATATCACGCTGACCAATCAGGTACGGTTCCGGATTATTGCCTCTGACGAAGATCCCGGCTCGATCGTGGAAGCGGCTATTGATGATGTCTGTCTCTACGGCGCGGTGGAATCTGTCGAAGATGCATTTTACGATATTTACCTAAAATTTCCAAATTCTTATTAATAACCACCGCCGTATTATAATAAACACCCTCAGTATCCTTTTCAAATTTTGGGCAGAGTAAAAT
>CBDVDL010000125.1:0-6072 GCA_965372735.1 uncultured Alphaproteobacteria bacterium
GTCGTCGCGCTCCTCGACAAGTTCAATCTCCGTGTCATCAATATCTTTCAGGATCTTATCGAGCGTACCGCTCATGTGGTAGTATTTTTCGATTGCCCGGAGGAATTGCGTCTCTGTCGCCACCACCGCTTCGACATCATAACCCGTGATGAACTTGATATCATCCAGGACTAAATCGATTGTCGGATCGACCAGAGCAACGGTGAGGCTTTTTCCGCTGCGCTTAATCGGGAAGGCTTGATATTTCTGAATGAATTCCGGAGAAAGAAGACGCAGGACTTCTTCCCTTATCTCCATTTCCTCCAGATCCACCTGGGCCAGGTTATAGTAGTTCGCGATAAACTTCGAGACTTGCTCTTCAGTGACAGCGCCCAGTTTGACAAGCTCCGTCACGACGGAGTTGCCCGAATCTTTCTGACGCGATTTGAAAATCAGAAAGTGGTCCTGAGTAATCTGACTCGAATTGAGCAGTAGGTTGGGAATACGTGATGCCATAGGACTCGCTGTATCAAGACATTCGGTTGAAAGTTGCTAATCTTTCAAAATCACACTAAGAGACTCTGGCTAAATTTGCCGCGTTGAAAACACAACTGCAAAAAGCAAGCTAAGTTTTTGCAAAGTGCATGCCACCGATTTACTTTCCGAAATACAACAACCTACACAAATGCTGACCCTGCAAAATACAAGCACCGGTACGAATTTGGTTGCAAAGAAAAAGCCGATGCTTTGATAAGCACCGGCTCGTTTCAGGCAAATTGAAAAGTGAATCAGTTGTGTCGTATCAGCAAAACATCTCCGTCTTTCACGATATAATCTTTTCCTTCCAAACGCAGCAGACCCTTTTCACGACAGCCGGGATAACCGTCGTGCGAATTGAAGTCCTCGAAAGAAACCACCTCGGCTCGAATAAATCGCTGCGCTAAATCCGTGTGAACCGCGGCAGCCGCTTCGAGAGCCGTCTGACCGTTTCGGAGCGTCCAGACATGGGTCTCTTTTTCATTCGTCGTGAAGAAACTTAACAGTCCCAGCAAATCAAACGACGCGCGCAGGACACGTTTCAGCGCGGGCTCCGTCACACCCAAATCCGCCAAGAACGCCGCTTGCTCGCCTTCGCTTAGTTCACTGATTTCCTGTTCGATTTGCGCGCATAAGCTCAAGACATGTACGTTCTTTCCTTCGAGTTCTTTCTGAAGTGACGGCAGAGACGACTCGATATTATTCATATCGCCCTCATCACCATTGACCAAAACGAGCAGGGGTTTTTCGGAAAGAAACTGAAAACCGCGCAGCCGCTTTTTATCTTCCGGCGGCAATTCTAAAAGTCGCAGCGGCTTATTTTCTTCGAGCAGAGCTTTCCCCTGTTCCAAGAGCTCGAGTTCGCGTTTATCTTCATCGGATAGCGGTTTCAAGCGCGCTGTTTTCTGTAATCTTTTCTGCCGGCCTTCCAACACGAATAAATCCGAAAAAATCAACTCGTCCTCAACCAAGCGAACATCACGCAGAACATCAATGCCTTCTTCCATCTCATCGACACCGAAAGCCCGAACCACCTGAATAAGCGCGTCGGACAGTTTCAAATGCGCCGCAATCTGTGACGAAAACCAATCGGCTTTCGCGCTTCCCATTTCCACCGGCGGTGTATCATGATATTCGACGGTCGTGAAAACAAGTTTCGCCGAACCGGTCATCTCGTGAATCTTCTGCGCGCGCGTATCAACAATCGTTGCAACCGCGCGCGTCGCTTCCCTGCGGTACGCCTGAGCGGGATCCAATTTGGTGCCGGTCAACAAATGAAATGTCGTTGTTTTCCCTGATTTCGGCAATCCAACAAGCCCGATATTCATCTATCTACTTTCCCTTTTATGTTAATATTGCTTCTTAAAAAGTAATATCCGAACCTGTCGAATTTGTGTGCAACGATATGAATTTCAGCGTGCGTTGCCCTTTCTTATCCTGCTCGATTTCACTCCGCAACGCTTCCAGATCATAGCGGTCAATGCGCTCAATAGTAGTTGTTGCAACTTCACCAGCAAGATATGTCTTGCCGAGCCACCTGTATATCCCGTGTTTCTGGACGAGCGCCTTCGTGCTCTTGAGGTAGTCACCGATATAGTTCCAGAAATTGAAGCAATAATCGAGACCTACAATGTGATCCTCCAGCATTTTTCTCGCTGTTTGCACATTTATTCCGAGTTCTGGGAATGCGCTAGAAATACTGAGTCGGATATAGTTTATGTTGTTTATCGAACTCACATATGAATATAACACATCAACATAAAGGTTTGTTGCACGGCTTCTCTCTACCCTTTCGAGTACCGCATGATAGTCAGCCATCATTTGCGATATCTGGTTGTTCAACTGCTTGGCCTGTAGTATCAGCTCTCGAGAAGGCATGGCTATACCTAATCTCTCCCTTAAGCCTCGCTCGTAAAAATGCTCGATGCTCCCAGTGCCAAAGAAAAAGGTTTCCGAGGAAAGTCTATCTGCTTCGATCTGGATTTCTACTAACTCACGAATTGACACATCCAACTGCTGAGCCCGTATTCGCATCCTCTCATATTCCTCTTGGGCTTCAGTTCGACCAAGCTTTTGAGTAAACACACGTGACTTAATAATGTCAGACCAGAAAATGAGATAGTCTGGCGACTCATCAAATCTTAGCGTTTCGAGCAACTCTTGCTTTTCTAAATATGTCAGTGTCTCTTCAATACGGCGAACAGAGAGTTCAATTAACCTGACAAACCTGGTGTTTTTGTCCGTCCTGCCCTCGCTCAGCCTTCTGAATCGCTTGGCACATGCTTCCGCATTGTTCAGGTCGCCGGTGTTGAAATAGAAATGGGTCTGTAGCTGCAACAAACCCAAATCCGTTTCAATCTCTCTCTTGCTGATTCTGCCAAGCAAATCGCGAACGAGAGGTAGGTCTCCCTCGTTGACCAAGGCGTGTCCAAACTTGTTTAGGTCTGTAATGAGTTGACTCTCAAGGATTGCCTTGTCTTTCATAAGTATCAAGTTCTCTAGTTGGCCACTACTCATAGAGGTTTCAATTTGATCGTTTATCGGTTTTAGAATTTTATGCCTTTCCAAAACACTTGCGTGCAAAGCTTTCTGTGCTTCGTCGCAGAACTCGTTCTCCAAGTCTATCATTAGAGTCTTCTGCTCGCGCCAAGAAGAATTAATTGCTCTTAAGTAAGGTTTGGTAATCATTCTGTATACAACACGCTTCTCTGCTTTGGAGTACGCAGCGACCATGCTGAAAAAATGGTTCAGGAGGTAGTTAAGGGTCGACACCTTTATCTCCTGCTTCACGGCGTTACCATTATATTCGAATCTTTCGTGGCCTTTCAGTTGCACATGGATGCGCACATTCGAAGCAAGTTGCCTGTCAATTAGAAGCTCAAGCTGAAGGTCGACTCCATAGTCCAAAACTTCCCTTCTGCATGTGAACAAGTCATCGTCAACGAGTTGTTCAAAAAACAGTCTTGAGTCACTTTCAAGCTTATGTGTATCGATCCGTTTTGGTAGAGTCATTTGTTCGTCACTTTGAGTAGATACCGGCGGAACTGCAGGACGCGGGAGCGTCCTGCCTAGTGTTTGAAGTTACTCGCCGCGGCATAACATTCCGGGCAGATCGGGGGATCTGCCTCGACGGGGAATGGAAAACAAAAGCCCCGGCTGAAAAACCGAGGCTTTTGGAAATTTATATCATGTTCGTGAAATCCACGCTTTCATCATCATCGCGGATTTCGATTAATCCGAAAGATTCGCCAGTCGAATGAAATGCTCCTCGATGCGTTCAACTTGCGCCAGAACCGCATCGTCACTGCCGCCATGAACCATCTCTTTCAGGCGCTTGGAATCACGAATCAATTCCTTTGCGGCTCGTTTGTAATGCTTTTTCTGCATTCGGTCAGCGCTGCACGGATAGGATTTCCGCACCTGTTTGGAGGCCATGTAAAGACAATTCGCCGTTTCACGGATGTAAGCAACTTCATGGCTCTTGCGTGCTTCACGCACCGGAAGTAAAACCTCATGGAATTTCTTCAATTCGAAGGGCGCTTTATCCGGATAGAAATCGGCAGATTGATAAGCATATCCCCAGCCCGGATTGTCGCATTTTGAGCTGCAACTGCTTTTAGCACAGCAGGCTTTCCCGCCGCACGGCTCGCCGCTGTACGCTATCGCGACCAGCGCGAGGAGGGTTGCGATGATGACAAAAGGAAGCCACTTCTTCATATTTGCTCTCCGCTGTTACTATCTAATGTGAAGTGATTTTGTGTGATAATCTATTGTTGAGACGGAATATAACATATTTTCTGTTGAATAGCAAGCCTTTTTCTATGGCGAACCCGCAAAAATCCGGTTAATCGAATTGAAAATGGGTAGGGTTATTAGAAAGGTTCGCGCCCCAAAGAAATCCCAAGTTTCTCAGCTGCTTCCATGACATCCCAGCGATAATGGTCGCGAGCGCATTGCACCACAGCCCGAATAACCGCGTTGAGTCCGGGGGCGTCGCCTCCACCTGTCGAAATCGCTATTTTCCGTATCACTCTCTATTCTCCTGTTATTTTAGAACTTATTTCAGATGCTGGGCGACTGCCGAATCGTTTCCACAAGAAAAGCGGCACAATCGCGGCAATCAGAGTTAGCGTGCCCTGCAAGGTATAAAAGCCTGAGCCTTGTCGTCGCCCCAGCAAACTATCTGGAATCGCAATCCCAAGCCAGATTGCCGCGAAGAGCATCATCGGGCTTTGCTGCAGATAGTATTTTAACAGAACGATAACAAGCAGGAGCACACCAAAAACGCGAATCCATTCTCCGAGAATTTCCGGAGCGCCGTGCCCTTCCTCTAACGCGAACAACAAAGGAATCAGAACGACTACTGCGATGCGAACAGCCCAATTTTTTACTCGCGGCCAGAGCCAAAGCAGAACGAAACCTATAATCGCCGTGCCGAAAATCGCCTTCACAAGCGCTGATAACAGAAGGCTGATAAACGGCCATCTTTCCGCGGCATAGCCAATCCAGAGCGCTGGAGCATCTCGCGTTGGCAAACCGATAGTTAGCGTCAGCCACCAGAGAAATTGAGCTATTGCAGCGATAGCAACAACAGCAAGAATCGCCCCCGCGATGCTTTGTCGTTGAGTATGAACATCCTCTGCTGGAGCCCAGCCGGAGAAGCTGTAAGGACGCGCCAATGTCTGCTCAAACTGCCGCCGCATCAGAGGCACAATGACAAAAATGAGAAGGCTGAAAATTAGAATACCTGCCACCGAGACGGCAAGCGTCGAAGTCGTCCAGCTTCCAAAGGGTTTTGACGTATCATAAAGCTGCGCCACCAGACTTGGCCAGCGACTCCAGAGCGATATAATGGATAGAAAACCCACGAGGAGACTGAGCGTCAGACCGGTGCGCCACTTGATGTTTCCGCTTCGAACTCCTCCGATAAGTGTCACGAGTAGAAGGACGATGAGAGCTCCCCACAGACCTAAGATGAGAAAGCGCGAAAGAGTGCGCAAAGCAGTTTCTTCGGCATCACCGCGTTTCCATTCCTCCGGCACATGCAGGTAAAGCCCGCCTCCGGAAGGCTGACTGCCCAGCACATTCGCATGAATGCGAAGGCGAGCCGCTCCCACCGAGCCGCGGTCGGTCTGATAGGTGAAATGATGATCCATCCGCGCATCCCGAGCGGTACTTGATGACGAGAGCAAATAGAAACCGCTGGTGTCGAAACCGAGTTCGCACGTGAGAAAAGCTTCGGCGATGATGCGGGCGCTGTCCTGAGACAAAGAATCACCTTGCGCTTTTTCGTCCAAGACGTGACTCAGCCCGATGACGTCTCCCTCCGCATTCACCTTCACAACCATCATCTCTCTCTGGAGCGGTTTGAAGAAGTGCACATCAAAGCGCGCCATCGACAGCTCTTTCACGAAGCGGTTCGCGTCATCACTTCCGGCTTCCCGACTGAGATAGCGAACCGGAGAGCTCGCCGAATTCTCTCCCGGCGCATCGACGACACACCGCCAGCCATCGACCTCGATATTCTGTTTGCTTAAGAAAGCGCGGGAAATCTCT
>CBDVDL010000126.1:0-6044 GCA_965372735.1 uncultured Alphaproteobacteria bacterium
TTTCATTAATTTGCGGATGGCATCGAAGACAATCCTGAAACTTGCATCATATTTCTTTTCCATTGCATCAAGCTTGCGAGCTAAATCCTTGTGCGCAATAATCGTTTCTCTCATTTTCACGAATGCGCGCATGATGAGAATATTGACCTGCGCGGCTCGTTCACTGCGAAGCACACTCGACAGCATGGCTACACCTTGCTCGGTGAAAGCGCGAGGAGGAAAGCGGACCTTACTCCATTTTGCGATCACAATTTGTGATCGCAAATCCCCAAACTCTTCTTTAGTTAGAGAAAACATAAAGTCCGACGGAAAACGGCTCAAATTCCTTGTAACTGCCTGATTTAGTTGACTTGTCGTCACACCATAAAGCTCCGCCAAGTCACGATCCAGCATGACTTTCTGGTTACGGATAAGGAGAATTCTATTTTCAATTCGTTCTATGGGTACGAGTTGAGTCATTTCGGGACAGTCAAACCAATAAATAACGACATGTTTCCAAACTTGATGTTCCAAAATGGAACATCAAGTTGGCGAGTCGGTCATGGTAAAAAATGGCAATTACTATAGCGATTAACTTGATATCACAAAATGTGATTTCAAGTGATTTCGTTTGCGGTCACAATTTGTGACTGCAAATTCGTTTACGCCATCTTTGCCATGATGTCGATGCAGCGGACCGAGTAGCCCCATTCATTGTCGTACCAGCCGAGCACTTTGACCATGCGCTTGTTCATTACCATGGTCGAAGCGGCGTCGAAGATGCACGAATGCGGATTGCCGATGATGTCGCTCGAAACGAGCGGATCTTCGGTGTATTCCAAGATGCCTTTCATCGGTCCGTCGGCGTTTTTCTTCATCGCGGCGTTGACCTGCTCAGCCGTTACATCTTTTTTGACCATCGCCACGAAATCGGTAATCGAGCCGTCGATAACCGGGACGCGCAATGCCATGCCGTCGAGTTTGCCTTTCAATTCCGGAATCACTATGCCGACGGTGCGAGCAGCGCCGGTGGTTGTGGGAATGATGTTGCTGGCGGCTGTTCGTGCGCGGCGAAGGTCGCTGTGAGGCATGTCGAGAACGTTCTGGTCGTTGGTGAAAGCGTGGATGGTGGTCATGAGGCCGTATTCGAGGCCGAAATTGTCCAGCAGAGTTTTAACCATCGGCGCTAAGCAGTTCGTGGTGCAGGAGGCGTTCGAGAGGAGTTTATGTTCGGGTTTGATGAGGTGATCATTGACACCGCAGACGATAATGCCGTCGATTTCATCCTTGGGAGGCACCGTGAGGAGCACTTTCTTCGCGCCTGCTTTCAGGTGCGCTTCAAGGCCTTCGCGTTTCCGGTAGAATCCCACACCGGTGGATTCGACGACGATGTCCACGCCGTGTTTTTTCCAGTCGAGCTTCGCCGGATCTTTTTGTGCGGTGACAGGTAAAGATTTACCCGCTACGACGATAGTGTCGCCTTTCACTTCGACCGTGTCAGGAAAACGGCCATGCGTGGAATCGTACTTTAGGAGCATGCCCAAAGTTTTGGCGTCGGTCAAATCATTAATCGCCACGAATTCAAAACGCGGGTCTTTGTAAGCAGCCTTTAAAACGAGCCGCCCAATGCGCCCGAAACCGTTAATCGCAATGCGAATTGCCATGAGAAATATCTCCCATTTTATAGAAAATTTGGCTCAGGAAAAATTTATCCAAAAAACAACTCGGCGATTTTGTAGAGCTTCATATCCACTTGCTTGTTTGCGAGAATCGCCTTTTTGATGTCGAGTAGAACGATATCTTCCGAGCGCAACGCGACCATTTTGCCGAATTTGCCTTCTGAAACGGCGTCCACAGCACGCACACCGAAACGCGTCGCCAAAATACGGTCATAAGCCGTCGGGGAGCCGCCGCGTTGGATGTGCCCTAAAATGGTGACACGTGTTTCAATCCCGGAGCGTTTTTCAATTTCTTGCCCGAGAACCTGCCCGATCCCTCCCAAACGCACATTGCCAAAAGCATCCGTGCCTTTGCCTGCCAGTACGAGTTCTCCATCTTTAGGAACGACTCCTTCAGCCACAACCAGAATGGAGAACTTCTTTTTCTTATGGCGTTTCTTCAGAGCTTCACACACTTCTTCGATATCGAAAGGCACTTCGGGAATGAGAATCATGTCCGCGCCGCCGGCAATACCCGACATGACCGCAATCCATCCCGAATGACGTCCCATGACTTCCACGACCATCACGCGATGGTGAGATTCGGCTGTCGTGTGCAAGCGATCAATCGCATCGGTGACGATGCTGACCGCCGTGTTGAAACCAAAGGTGTAATCGGTGCCGAGAATATCATTGTCAATCGTTTTCGGGATTCCAACGACTTTCACGCCTCGATTAAAAAGTTCCAAAGCTGCGCTGAGGGTATCGTTTCCACCAATCACGACTAAGGCATCGATTTCGTAGCGTTGCAGATTATCCATCACACGGCGAATATCGTCTTTGCTTTTAGTGGGATTGGTACGCGATGTTCCTAATATCGTGCCGCCTCTGTGCAGGATTCCTGACGCCGCATAAAGCCCCAGCGGCTCCACGTCGCCTTCCAGTAATCCGTTCCAGCCGTTCCGGATACCGAGGACATCATATTCATAGGTGATAATTGAACGCCGAACGACGGCGCGGATAACGGCATTGAGACCAGGGCAATCTCCGCCTCCTGTTAAAACTCCAACACGCATAATCGTAGATCCTTACAGATTTATTTAATCTTGATATTATATCATTATTCCGGCTAAAAGTCAAGAGCACAGGCGCTATCTGATCGTCAACAGGTGTGGAGGAGGGAGACATTAAGGGCCGTGGAAAGGGCGGTAGAGGAGGGTTTTACGGTGGGATGATCTCGGGTATCCGGAGGATGAATGGCTTCCCGTGTCATATATTCCGTTGGCGTAGCTGATGGCTTTCTCGCCGAAGCGGTCTTTGATTTGGTCACATGCTTTCGATATTCTCATCAGCCGCAGGCCGGTCGGGAACAGCGTCAGTTGGCCGGAACCCGAAGCGGATGTCAGGTTCGACACATTGATTCCCACGAGCCGGACAGGCCTTCGGTCGTAGATTTCCTGGAAGAGAATTCTTGCGACGTTGTAGATGACCGTTTCGTGCTGAACGTAGTCTTTCAGCTTGCGGCCGTGAAACCGGGTTATGAAACCTTGATAGCGCAATTTCAGCGTGACGACTTGCCCAATCATGTTCGCTTCGCGCAGTCGCCGCGCCACGCGCTCGCACAACAGGTGCAATCTCCCGAGCAGCGGCGCCGGGTTCGACAAATCTTGGCTGAAGGTATGCTCATGCCCCATGGATTTTTCATCGGGAAGTTCCTCGGGAACCATGACCGTATCCTGCCCCTGACCGAGGGCGATTTGCCGGATTTCCTCCCCCCATTTTCCGAATATCCGCCGCAGAATGTCGAGAGGGTACGCGGCGAGCTGCCCTGCGGTGCGGATGCCGAGTCGCTCGAGTTCCGCTTGCGTCGCTCTGCCGATGCCGTGAAGGTCTCCAACGGGCATATCCCGGAACACTTCAATCACGCGGTCCGGCGGGAGGTAGGTGAAGCCGTCGGGTTTGTTCATGCCGCTGGCGATTTTGGCCACCAGCCGGTTGACGCCCACGCCGACGGTGGCGGTCAATCCTTCGGTTTGCAGAATCCGGCGCTTGATTTTCATGGCCAGTTGTTCGATTTCAGCCGGTGTCTGCACGTGGTCGCTCATGTCCAGATAGGCCTCGTCCACGGACGTCGGTTCCACGCGCTCGGCAAATTCGCACATCTGCTGAAAAATTCGCCGGGAAATATCGACGTATTTGTGGATATTCGGAGTCAGGAAAATAGCCTGTGGGCAAAGACGCCGCGCCTGATAAACCGGCATTCCGGAGTGCAGGCCGTAACGCCGGGCTTCGTACGACGCGGTCGTCACGATTCCACGATCCCCCGGCCCGCCTCCCACGACGACCGGTTTTCCTTTCAGATGGGGATGGTGCCGCATCTCAATGGCCGCGAAGAACTGATCCATGTCGATATGGAAGATGGTTTTGTTTCTCATGAGAGCGGTTTTTGTTTACCCGATGAGCGAAATTCCTTCGATTTGCCAGACATAAGTGGACTCGTTATAGGACAATTCATAGATATCCGGTCCGTCGGACGCGACGGCGAAATGATGGAATCGCGTTGTCCCTTCTTGAGTGCCCCAGTCGCCGTGAATTCGGTGCACGCGGTGAGTTCGTCCTTTCCACCGGAACTTGATGGGCGAGAGTTTCCCTTTCTGGAAGAGGGCAATGACTTCGATTCGTTCGCAGAGTTTTTCTATTTTCATACGTAAATTTCCCCCCGCCTGCGGGGGGAATTAAAGGGGGGTCTCCTTATTCAGATTCCGGCCGGGTTACGCGCATTCGTCAATTATTTCAGACGCGCAGGCACAAACGGACAGGTCACAGACCTGCACCCTACACCCCGCCGCGGTATAACTGAACACATGTTCAAAACCCATGCCCAAAAAATCCCCTGCGAGGACAGATAATTGAACAAGTGTTCAGCTGTTAATATACTTAAAATTTCGGCTTTGTCAAGCGATATTTTGTAAATCGGCAAATTCCGAGTTATGAGATTGTTATTTAAATGATTAAGTATTTTTTCGCGTCTTTGGACATCTCATACAGATTTTCGGGAAGAAAAAGAAGAAGAGAGGCATAGAGAATCCTTTGTGTTCTGAGGGGCAGATTTCAGGAAGACATCGCAAAAAAATTCTCCTATTATCTTGTAATAAAAGAAGTAATAGGGTGAAATACTATAGGGGGAATTGGAAAAATTTTTGAAGTTCATCTTGACAACGCAACGATTTTTTACTATATTAAACGTTGTGTTCTGGGTAGAGAGGTGTGCCGGCAGGGCTCCATATGAGATTTGGAGTACTATCCGGTTTTTTTTTACCTTAGACCGACTGTCAGAACGATCACCCTCTCGCGAAGAAGTGAAGAAATCGAAGTTGTTCTGCAAATAGCACGGTTATCTGTTATATTGACATATTTTGATTTATTTGTGCGAACGTGTCAATGGTTACGGTTGAATAAGACAACGTTTATCCTGTCAGTCTTATGATTAGCAGGAAGCGTGTTTTCAAATAGAGTAAAAACCCAAAAAATTAGGGTGGGGGTGAACATGGCGCGAAAAGCTGTCCAGTCTACCCGAAAGGCCTCACCGTCTCGGCGTAAGAAGGCTGTATCGAAGAAAAAAAGTTCTTCGCCTGCAAAGAAACCCGGCAAAACCAGCGCGGTGAAAAAGAAGAAGAGCCGCGTCACAAAGCCGGCGCGCAAAAAGGTGGTTCCGAAGAAGCGCGCATCCGTACGGACGAAGAAATCCAAAACAGCTCCCGAGAAGAAGCGCGTGCGGGCGACCAAGCAGGCTATGCCGAAAAAGAAGAAGAGCGTATCTAAAACCCACAAGCCGAAAGCTGCATCTGCGGCGTCTGTGAAAAAGAAGACACAGGAGCAGAAGAAACGCAGTCTGGCGCGGCGAGGTCGGGCTTCAGGCAGCGTGCATGCGGCGACCAAGAAAACGACGTCGCATCGCCATATTCCCCGAAGGCGTCGTGCCGCGCCGCGACTCGTGCGTTGTGCAATCTGTGGGAATCTTGTCCCCTGGACTTCGGTTGATGATTACTGTTTTCCCTGCTTGAAACGAAATTTGTCGGTGCGCAAGAAAGAAGAAGAAATGGTCCTGGGCGGTTTCCATGTTGATGAGAATCTGGTTTCAGTCGTGAAATAGCCTTAGGCAGTAATTTTATACTCAACAACCCCGGTTTAATCAAACAATTGAATCGGGGTTTTCTTTGTGGCAGATGCCAGATCATGGCGATGCGGAGAACTATACGATATTTTACAAAATAAGACTTGACATTTGATGCAGGGGGATATATATTACTAATTGATTCGTTTTGCGGGGGGGGGGGGGGGTTTTTACCCATCAAAATACAATGGGATTTTTCCAATGAGGGGTTTTTTTTATTTCGGTATGATGGT
>CBDVDL010000127.1:0-5960 GCA_965372735.1 uncultured Alphaproteobacteria bacterium
CCATAGTTCGCAGGATTCCATTCCGCCGGACCGGAAGGTTGGAACAGAATCCCAAGGTGAGTGGTCACCGAAAGCGGGAGGGATATATCATACGTCAGTGAATTCAAGTACATCCCACGGGAAGCACTGACCCCACCTGCTGAATAATAACCCATCTGGACAGAATGGGACATATGCAACCGTGAGGGATCTAAAAATGAAACCGTGTTCACAGGAATGCCAAGTGGTTGATAAGACCGCAGATAGCTCCCCGTATCCCCTGGGCCGTTGTTCTGGCGGAACTGAGCATCCGCGACAGAAACCGCTACGGCAAGCATTAGAAGTGAAACAAGAAAGTGACGCATAAACAGGCCTCGGGAAATTCTACCCTAATTACTTATTATATAAATTTTTCCGAAAAAAGTCAACACTTTTTTAGGCTTTCTGACCGGGAGCCGTGCTCATTTTCCGCATCTTTGAGCTCCTGTTGCGTATTAATACCTCTGACCTCCCGGAAATCCGCAATGGCATGGGCTTCTACACGCATTTTTGCTTCCACCATCAGACCAATCACATCGGTCAGGTAATATTCGCTTTTCCGATTGTTTGGCTGCACATGTTGAAGATATTCAAATAATTCTTGTATATTGAACGCATATATTCCAGAATTTATCTCTTTTAGTTGCTTTATATCAGACGATGCCTCTTTCTCTTCGATGATCGCCTGAAACGCGCCGCTCGTATCCCTTACGATTCTGCCGTAGCCCTTCGGATTTTGCAGTATCGTCGAAAGAACCGATGCTGCATTCTGGTTCTGTCGGTGAATTTCAAGCAATCGCGCTAATGTTTCGCCGCGAAGGAGCGGCACATCTCCAGAAAGAACAACAACATCGCCAGTCATTCCCCGCAAAACAGGCTCCGCTTGCAGTACGGCGTGTCCGGTTCCTTTCGGCGGTTCCTGCACGACGAAGTGATATGCTCTACCCTTTAGACACGCCTCAACCTGCTCGCGTTTATGTCCCGTGACGACAATCGTCTTATCAGGCTGTAAATACTTTGCAGCGTTCAGGACATGCTCAATAAGCGATTTCCCCGCCAGTGGATGCAGCACCTTCGGCAAGTCGGAATCCATCCGCTTGCCCTTCCCCGCCGCTAAGATAATCGTTGCCAGCAACCGCGCCTCACCTGTTAGAACAAAAAAACAGAGAAGTAGTTCCATACCGGTTATTCATCTGCCGGATTTATGTTTTACAATAGACCGGCAGATTATCAATAAGCCGAACAGAACCTATCTTTCCTGCAATAATCAGCAAAACATCCCCACAAATCTCATTGACTTTCTCAAACGATTCCGGGTGGACGATGTCGTAATAATCGGGTCTGAATTCGGGAACTCCGCTCAACACGTCCTTCATAGCTTCCCGCACGTTGCCTCCGTCCCTCTCCCCGGCTTGAATTCGAGCCTCTCCCGCTTTCAACGCTCGATAAAGAACGGTCGCTTTTGGCCTCTCCCCAGCGGTCAGATACGCATTTCGGGATGACATCGCCAGACCGTCACTCTCTCGAATGGTCGGACCGACAAGAAAGCGGACGGGGAAGTGCAAATCCTGTGTCAGATGCCGAAGAACCGCCGCCTGCTGAGCGTCTTTTTGTCCAAAAGCGGCGACATCCGGCATGACAATATTAAAAAGCATAGCGACAACCGTGCAGACGCCTCGAAAATGCCCCGGTCTGATGGCTCCTTCATAAACCGAACTCAAACCGTCCACCTCGACATAAGTCGCATGCCCTTGTGTGTAGATGTCCTCCCTTTCCGGAGTGAAGACAACATCAACTTTTCGCTCGACAAGCAAAGACAAATCGCTTTCGAGATTCCGGGGGTATCGTTCGAGGTCTTCGTGGGGGGCGAATTGTGTTGGATTGACGAAAACAGAAACGACCAGTTGTTCACATTGCGGACGAACAAGCTCGACAAGAGAGAGATGTCCCTCATGCAATGCCCCCATCGTCGGCACGAAACCAATCCGCTTTCCCTCTCGCTTCCAGTCTTTCGAAAGGGATTGCATCTGTACAACCGTGCGAATCGTCTGGATTTTTGGCATATGAGGATCTTACCAGCTCTCGTCTTTGGTGGGGTAGCGGCCTTCGCGGACATCTTTCGCCCATTCTGATACAGCCTCGCGGATGAGTTGTGCTCCTTCGACATAGCGGCGCACGAATTTCGGCTTGAAATCCTCTATCATCCCCAGGAGATCATAGTTCACTAAAATCTGTCCATCGCAATCCGCTCCGGAGCCGATTCCAATAGTAGGAATGGTAAGTTGCTTGGTGAGTTTCGCCGCCAGAGAGCTGTCCATTTTCTCTAAAACAATAGAAAAGACTCCGGCATCCTGCAGCGCTAGAGCATCCGCTTCGATTTGTTTGGCGTCCTTTTCCTTCCGACCCTGAACAGGATAGCCTCCATAGATGTTGACCCGCTGGGGCGTCAAACCTAAATGTCCCATGACAGGAATTCCCACCTCGACCAACCGCTTGATTGTGTTCAGCAAATACCCCGCGCCTTCGACTTTCACACCCTGCGCTCCACCTTCCTTCAGAAAGCGAACGGCGTTTTTAATCGTGTCTTCGGTCGAAACCTGAAACGTCCCAAAAGGCATATCCGCAACGACCATTGCTTTGCGACTCCCGCGTGCGACGCAGCGCGTTAAGAAGAGCATGGAATCCATCGTCATCGGAATCGTTGTCGTGTGTCCCGCGATAACATTCCCCGCGGAATCGCCGACGAGCAGCAAATCAACACCTGCGTTCTCTTCGATAGCCGCGTAGATGGCATCGTAGGCCGTCAGACAGACGATTTTTCGACCTTCCGATTTGTACTTGAACAGCGTTTTCGCGGTCACGCGTGGAAAAGTTTTTGTTTCTTTTGACACGTTCACCTCACAACATGTTTGATGAAATGATGCCGCCTCCGAGAAGCATATCCCCTTGGTAGAATACGGCGGATTGTCCCGGTGCTATCGCAAAAGCCGGAGAAACGAATTCGATTATTAGCGTCCCGTCCTTCTGAGGAACGACATGCGCGGGCGCGCTTGGATCCCGATACCGGATCTGCACATCAGCATCGAAAGGTTCTGTCGGAGTGGTCCATGATACCCAATTCACCTGCTCGATGTGCATGACGCTGCCGTAACACCCCTCTTCTTCATCGACAAAAATCCGGTTCGTCTCGGCGTCAATTTGTCGCACATAAAGCGGGCGCGGCCATGTCAAACCCAAGCCCTTGCGTTGACCGATGGTATAATTCGGAAAACCATTATGCGTTCCCAGGACTTTTCCGCCGGGACCGACAATCTCGCCGCTTCCGATTTTGTGCAGCGCTTCGGGATTTTGTTTGAGCAGGAAGTCTCGATAATCTCCTTCGGGAATAAAACAAATTTCCTGACTATCCGCGGCGTCAGCGTTTACTAGCTCAAGCTCGCTCGCTTTTTTTCGCACGTCAGTCTTGCTGAGTTCCCCCAACGGAAAGAGCGTGTGTTTCAGATGTTCCTGCGAAATTCTCCAGAGCGCGTAGGATTGATCCTTGGGACGAAACGCCGCGCGCCGCATCTGCATGCGCGAAGAGTCTTTTTGCACGCGGGCATAGTGACCGGTCGCGAAGTAATCAGCGCCATACGTTTGAGCTTTATCCCACAGCACCTGCCATTTCATAAACGCATTGCATCGTTCGCAGGGATTCGGCGTTCGCCCGAGCAGATATTCGCGGATAAAATCTTGAATAACCTCAGCAAGGAATTCCTGAGAAACATCGAGCGTATAGTGAGGGAAACCCAACCGTACCGCGACGGCTGTGGCATCATGCTCGCTGCTGAGCGAGCAGCAGGAAGCTCGTCTCCCTTCTGCGTCCGTCCTCAGCCGCATCGTCAACCCGATGACGCGGTATCCCTTTTCCAGCAGCAACGCCGCCGCGACCGAACTGTCCACTCCGCCGCTCATCGCGACCGCAACGAGTCCTCTATCCTGTTTCATGGTTCGCCATCAAGGAACCGAATCCTCATATGAGAAAATCTGCACGGAATCCAGATTCGTCTGCGCCCATTCCCCCGTTATCGCAACGAGTTCCTTGATCAAATCATCATTTGATGTCATGATATGGTCTTCTTCCATCCACACGCGTGTGGGCTGCCGAGGGAAAGCCTCCGCAAGTTGATCAGCACACTCCGTAGGGACTCGCCGGTCATTCCGTCCGTTGATAAGCAGAACAGAGCGGGAGCCGCAGCGCGGAGCCCACCTCGCCGGTTCGACAGGTCTGAGCACGGAAGCCACCGGGCGTGCGACGATACTTGCAAGCCATCCGGGACAATCCTGAACCTGCAAATCGCTTTTCAAGAGCTTTCGAATATCCGCACCAGTAAAATGAAGAGCCAATGGAGCGGACGGCGAAGCGATACACGCCGCCGGAAGCGCAAAGAACGACCCAAGGGAAACACCGACGAAGATGATTTGCTGCGTATCTACGGCCGAATAATTCCACAGGAAATCATAAGCCAAGAGCATCGTCGGCACACCGTTCCATACGCTTTCGCGAATATCCCGTAGATACCATAAAAACTCGAAGGCCGACATTTTTGGCGGGCCATCCCAAGGGTAATCAAGCGTCAGGAAAACATAGTCGTTGCTTTCCGGTAAATCATCAAGCAGCCACAAAGCATCCTTGCCGGTTCGCAATCCTCCGAGGAGCAGCACGGCGGGGAATCGAGTTCTGTGCGAAACCGGCAGCCGCAGGAAACCGGTCACCATAAGCCCACTGTCGCCGTGAAGTTCCACGCGGTAGCGAATCGCGCTGGCATCGCGCTCTATAAACTCGATGTTATGACTTATCAGTGTCTGGCGGCGCTCCTGAAAAAAATGAACCTCATCATCGGGAGGAATCAAGAAAACGAAGAGAAGTGTGAAAGCAGCTATCAGGAGGCTGCTGATTGTTAGAATAATCCCCCACAGCACTTTAGTTCGATTCGTCATCACGGCATAATCGGTGACATTTGACGCAAGCGCTTCACAATCCCCGGCAAAACCGCCATAACGGTATCGACGTCTTCATTCGTATTGGTGCGGCCAAACGAAAAACGCAATGACGCCTGAGCATCTGCGCGAGAGAGTCCTAAAGCCATCGGCACATGCGACGCTCCCGCTTCTCCCGACTCACAGGCGGAACCGGTCGCAATATAAATTCCCTGCATATCCAGACCGACTAAAAGCGCCTCCCCCTCGCATCCTTTGAACGAGCAATTCAAAATTCCCGGAGCGCGGTGCTCTCGCGAACCAAGAATTTCAACATCGTCTATGGATTCGACAATTTCAGTTTCCAAACGGTCACGCAAGGCTCGAATTCTAAAAGGTTCGCTGTCGATTTTTTCCCGGCAGAGTTCACACGCTTTGCCGAAACCGACGATACCCACTGTGTTTTCCGTTCCCGTGCGAAGACCTCGCTCCTGATGCCCGCCATGTATTCGCGGTTCAAGACGAATTCCCTGCCGTACATAGAGCGCGCCAATACCTTTCGGACCATAAATCTTATGACTTGACACGCTCACTAAATCCGCATTCAACTCGGCGAGTGTGAACGGAATCATTCCGAATCCCTGCACAGCGTCCGTATGGAAGATGACTCCGGCTTCTCGAGTGATTTGACCAATTTCAGTAATATCATGAATCGTCCCGATTTCGTTATTGACAAACATTACGGAAACGAGCGCCGTCGAGGAGCGGATGGCTTTTTTTACACCCGCTGGATCCAAACGTCCATCGGACCCGACGGGAAGCACGGTTGTCTCGAAACCATGCTCGCCACACCATTTGACCGTATCCAAGACCGCCCGATGTTCTGTCGCCGCCGTGATAACATGCGTCTTTTGTCCTCGCAAGCGTCCGAGCGCGCCTAAAATCGCGAGATTGTCCGCTTCCGTTCCTCCGGATGTGAAGAC
>CBDVDL010000128.1:0-5874 GCA_965372735.1 uncultured Alphaproteobacteria bacterium
GTTCGGTAATATCTTCCCCTGAACTGAGAGCGCAAGTAATATCGCCGGCTTCATTTCGGATGACGGAATTGTGCCATGCGATCATTCTTTCATCGCCATCTTTCGTCAAGATCGGATTCTCATGGTACTCTAGCAGCTCGATTTCTCCAGCCATTAATTTTCGGAATACTCCTCGAACATCATCACGGGTGCTTTTAGGTAGGCACGTGTCGAACCAGTTTTTACCAATGATCTCCTTTTCTTCAAATCCAAGGATACGACAACCCTTTTCATTTATGAGAGTAATCTTTTCTTGTGCATCAAGAGCCACAAACATAACTTCGGCGATATCGAGATAACGCTTTACTGTGTCCCTTTGCTCCTGCAAGGCACCTTCAGCTTGTTTGCGCTCATTAATATCGCTCAACACGCTGATGATTTGCTTCATTTTGTCACCGGCGAATAAGGGAGTCCATGAGTGCGAAATCCATCTTACCTTTCCAGTCTTTGTCTGGATGCGATACTCATAGTTAGTACCGCCTTTCCCTGTCAGAGCCTGATAGTGGATTTCCTTCACTTTTACAAGATCGTCGGGATAGATTATCCACGGTTGTTGTCCGACCAAATCTTCCGGTTTGTACCCCAAGACTTTTTCGCATGCCGGGCTCAGGTACGAAATAATACCGTCGGGTCCCGTCACCATGATAACATCATGAGTGTTTTCGACGATTTGCTTATACCTTTCTTTGCTTTCTCGTAATGATTCTTCCGCGCGTTTGCGTTCTGCCAGTTTTGATGATGGCGCTTTCGTCAATTGTTTCTTAGAGCGATTCCACAAAGCGAGAGCAAGACCACCAAAACCTCCGAGGAAAAAGGGCACAATATACCCTTTTAAAACCAGTGGAAATCCGGCAAAGGTTTTTTGAAGTGTCAAGAAGACACAGAGAAGAAGGGCACCCAAGAAGAAGGATGCCGATTTCTGAATTAATCTTCGCATAACAGATTTATTCATAACTTAGAGTCTTTCTGCAGAATTCCTACTACCTCTGCGTAGTTAAAGGCTATCTATTTCCTACACTGATGCAGAACATGGCCTAAAATCGCAACAATCAAGCCACGAGGTGTGGTGTTGATGATGCACTGGAAAAGGTGGATTTCGAGCTTGATTCCTCTACTTAAATTCAGTATATTTCACAATTGGCGATTTGCAAAGAACCTGCCGGCACAGGCAGAGAAAAAGCAACATGTTGCGAACTGTAAACATCACTGGCAGGCCTGCCCTGCCGAAAATTCTTTAACGAGGTATTTCTATGCAGTACATCCCGAACACGGATGCTGACCGGGCTGCTATGCTGACGGCAATCGGTGTCAGCGATTTTAAGGAACTTCTCCAGCCGATACCCGATAATTTACGCCTGAAAAACCCTCTTTCTTTACCTGAAGGCAAATCTGAATGGGAAGTTCGTCGATGGATGTTGACTCGTGCTCAGAAGAACCACGACATGACTGAGTTCGCCAGCTTCCTCGGCGCGGGAATTTATGACCATTTTATCCCTGCCGCCGTTCGGGCATTAACGGCACGGTCGGAAATCTATACCGCGTATACGCCCTATCAACCGGAAGTCTCGCAGGGAACGCTCCAGATTATCTATGAATTTCAATCCATGGTATGTGAACTTTTCGGGATGGATGCGGCGAATGCGTCTCTCTATGATGGCGCCAGCGCTCTTGCGGAAGCTGTTCTTCTTGCAGGGTCGCATACGCGCCGCTCGAAAATCCTCTGGCCGATTTCCGTCCACCCCCACTATCGACAGGTCACCGAAACCATCGGTAAACCTATGGGAATAGAAACAGATACTTTAGCAATCAAAGATGGAAAACTGGACGAGCGTGACTTTGCTGATAAAGTGAATAGCGAAACGGCCGCTGTTGTCTTTCAGTATCCGAATTTCTTCGGGATTATCGAAGAGCTCAAGCCATTGATAGAAGCGATTCATCAGCAGGGAGCGCTGGCGATTATCGTAGCGGATCCCATTGCGATGGGAGTGTTGGAATCGCCAGGCGCTTTGGGAGCGGATATCGTTGTTGGGGAAGGGCAGGGGCTTGGAATTGATCCTGCTTATGGAGGTCCGGGGTTGGGATTGTTCGCGGCAAAGTCACCCTTCACGCGCAAAATTCCCGGACGTATCGCGGGCGTTACGAAAGACCGCCAAGGACAACGCGGTTTTACGCTGACGCTTCAGACACGGGAGCAGCACATCCGGCGGGAAAAAGCGACATCGAACATCTGCACGAATCAGGCCCTTTGCGCTGCAATGGCGACGATTCATTTATCTCTTATCGGACCGAACGGCCTTCGCGAAATTGCCGAGAATTGCATGGCAAAAGCGCATTATCTGGCAAGAAAGTTAGTAAAAATACCGAGTGTGGAAATCCCCTTTACGCCAACTTTCTTCAAAGAATTTGCCGTCCGTTTCCCGATACCACCTACGCAAGTGGTGGAGCAGCTTTTAAAGAAAGGCATTTTTGCCGGTGTTCCTTTAGCACACTTTCGAATGGACATGGATGACTTGCTGCTTGTAGCTGTCACCGAACAGCGTACAAAGGAAGAAATGGATGCCTATGTCACCGCGATAAGCGACATCGTCTGATTAAAATATTACCAAAACAAACGAGATATAAAATGTCCCTCATTTTCGAACTCTCCAAAAAAGGATTGAAAAGCTTTCAAGCGCCTCCACTGGACGTGCCGCGACAGAAAACCGATTTGCCCGAGAATCTACAGAGAAAAACCCCGCTTCGTTTGCCCGAAGTTGCCGAGAATCAGGTCGTGCGACACTATATCAATCTCTCACTGAAGAATCATCATGTCGATAAGGATTTTTATCCGCTCGGTTCATGCACGATGAAATATAATCCGAAAATTAATGATGAGATTGCAGGGCATCCGGGTTTCGCGGCGCTGCATCCAAAACAGCCGACCGAAACAATTCAAGGAGCTCTTCAGGTGATACATGAGCTATCGGAAGCTCTGTGTCATATCACAGGAATGAATGACGTGACGCTTCAGCCGTCAGCCGGAGCGCAGGGGGAATTAACGGCGTTGCTGATGTTCCGAGCATATCTTATCCAGCGAGACGGACGCCCGCGCCGCAAAGTAATTATCCCTGACAGTGCGCATGGAACGAATCCCGCATCTATTGCGATGGCAGGGTATGACGTCGTGCAGGTTGCTTCCGGGCCGGATGGACTCGTGGACTTGGATTCTCTGAAAAGGATATTAGACGGAAACACCGCCGCTTTGATGATTACGAATCCCAATACGCTGGGTTTGTTTGAATCTCAGATTACCGAAATTACCTCCAGAGTTCATGACGCCGGAGGTCTCGTCTATATGGACGGAGCGAATCTGAACGCACTCATGGGAATCGCTCGGCCGGGTGACATGGGTTTCGATGCGTGTCATCTGAATCTGCATAAAACGTTCTCGACACCTCACGGCGGCGGCGGTCCTGGAAGCGGACCGGTAGTCATTCGAAAGTTTCTCGAACCTTTCTTGCCGAAGCCGGTTCTAAGAATCAAAGACGAGCATTTCTTCTGGGATTGGGAACGACCGGATTCCATTGGACACATTCACAGTTTCTATGGAAATTTCAGCGTCATGGTTCGTGCGTTGGCGTATATTTTAGCGATGGGTCGCGACGGCCTTCAAGCTGTGTCAGAGAACGCCATCATCAACGCGAATTACTTGCGTGTTCGACTCGCCGAGTATTTCGATTTGCCATACAACGGTCTTTGCATGCACGAAGTTGTCTTCTCAGGCAGCCGTCAGAAAGCGCACGGAATCAAAACCCTCGATATAGCCAAGCGGCTTCTGGATTTCGGTTTTCACCCACCGACGGTTTATTTCCCCCTGATTGTTTCTGAGGCTTTGATGATTGAACCCACGGAAACCGAATCCAAAGAAACGATGGATCGTTTTATTGATGCTATGAAACGAATTGCTCAAGAATCTGAAACTGAACCCGAGCAATTGAAGAACGCTCCCACCACAACGCCTGTCCAAAGACTTGATGAAGTAGCTGCCGCGCGAAACTTGGACATCAATTACTTTGCGCAGCACAAAACTTCGGCTAAACGCGGATGAATCCACCAGCGAAAAATAGAAATCTTCAAAAATGGCTCTCCGAGCTTGGTCTCCGAGAATTTGTCGCTCTTGATTTGGAAACGACGGGTCTCGATGCGGCAGCGCACCGGATTATTGAAGTGGGAGTGGTTCGATTTCAGGATGGTGTGGAAGTCGGTGTCTTCGAGCAATTGGTGAATCCGGGTGAACCTCTGCCGCCTTTTATTACGGAACTGACCGGCTTAACCGATGATGACTTGCTGAATGAACCGCCTTTTTTTGCTGTGGCAAACGACCTCTTGGAGTTCATTGGCACCGTTCCGATTATCGGGCAAAATGTTGGTTTTGACTTAGGTTTTTTAACGTCCGAAGGCCGAAGGCTCGATAACACGAAAGGGCGCAGAAATCCTTTTTCTTTTTCAAAGCATGAGGTTTTAGACACCGCTCAGCTTTGCCGGATATTCTGGCCTGAATGGCCGCGTTTCGGACTCGCGCTGCTTGCGGAAAGATTCGGCATCGAGCAACTGTTGAAGCACCGCGCTGTGGCTGATGCTCGCGCGACGGGAAATGTTCTTTGTCAGATTATTAAGCAGCTTCCTGACCGTATCTGGGCGGAGATGGCAGGGGATTTAGCGTATCTGAGTAGAGGCACATTCCACCGTTCAGAACGTTTTTTCATGCGGCTCGAAAAACTTGCTGATGGGATAAATCCTCCGGAAGATGTCGTGCGGCAATTCGAGAAAGTGATTGACATCGAGGAAGATGCGCCTGAGGAACTTCCTTCACTGGAGGAGGTCTTTGATGAACACGGTCTTCTGCAAAAAGTTCTGCCAAATTACGAACTGAGACCTGCGCAATTGCAAATGGCTAAAGTTGTGAAAGCGTCTCTGGAACAGAATGAAATCCTCCTATGTGAAGCTCCCACGGGAGTCGGCAAATCGCTGTCTTACCTAATTGCAGCGGTTCTCTGGGCTGTGGACAATCCCGACGAAGCACGGCAAGTATTTGTGTCATCACATACGAAAGCTCTTCACGAGCAGCTGCACCGAAAGGAAATGCACACCCTTCATGAATTACGAATCCCTGTGCGGAGCGCGATTCTGAAAGGACGGAAGAACTATCTCTGCTGCAGGCGATTGCGGAGTGTGATTCGAGAAGCTCCGGCGCAACTTTCCGATGAAGATCGCCTGCGATTGATGCCACTAATTCGCTGGGCTGCTACGACAACCACTGGAGATATTTCCGAAACAGGTGGTTTTCGACCTGAGAGCGCGCCGTGGATTTGGGCGCAGGTCTGCAATGATTCGACCAGTTGCTCTCGTTCGAATTGTGGAATTTCAAAGGGATGTTTTTATCGAATCGCTCAAGAACGAGCGGCAAAAGCGCAGATTGTTTTTGTCAATCACGCACTGCTGTTCAGCGATCCATCGCGCTTTACCATGAAGCCTGCTCCCTTGCGAAAGTTCGTTCTTGACGAAGGGCATCACATCGAGCGAGCGGCGGCAAGTGCGGCGACTGTCGAGTTGGATTCTTTTAAACTTCGCAGTGCATTGATGAGACTTCTCGAAGAACGAGTTGACAGAGGACTTCTAACTCGTTTGAGTACTCGCGGTGAAGTGTCAAATACCGAGATAGGAAAGCTGACGATAGAGCTTCGCGACCATACGGCGAGCCTTTATAGCACGATTCGCTCCTGTTTCGATGAACTCGCTTCAGTGCTTCCTTCGAAAGAAGCTGTCGGAATCTCGAAAATTCGCTTTCGGCATGAC
>CBDVDL010000129.1:0-5819 GCA_965372735.1 uncultured Alphaproteobacteria bacterium
GATTTTTCAGGATTAAATGTTGAAGAAATAAATGATCTGCGAAGAAAGTTCAGGAATTCCGGTGTTGAGTATCTGGTTATAAAAAACACACTGGCAAGAATAGCCATAAAGGATCTTAATTTTGATGGACTGATGCATTATTTGGAAGGGCCGACTGCAATCGCCTTTGCCACTAATGAATCCACCGCCCCTGTTAAAATCATCAAAGAATTTATTAAAGCGAAACGAAACAGGGAAAAATACGACCGGTCGCCAAGGAAGCGTTGTCTGCGGCTCGAGAAATCGCGGAGGATTTAGGTGCGAAAGTATTAGGCGTTTTAATCGGACCTTCGATTGCCAATGCTGCCGATGAGTTAGCGCCGTTCGGCCCGGATAGATTAATGGCGGTTGCGCATCCCGCGCTTGAAAAATATTCCACCGAGGGCTATGCGCAAGCGCTGGCGGAAATCATCAATTCCGAATCACCGGCGGCAGTTATCTTTTCCGCGACAGCGATGGGCAAAGACCTTGCTCCGCGCGTGGCGGCGAAAATGGACAAACCGCTTTTAGCGGACTGCACGGAACTCACGGTTGAAAGCGGACGCGTCCATGTCGTGCGGCCGATTTATGCGGGGAAAGTTCTCCTGCGGGCGGCGGTGCAAAGTGATTGGGCGGTGCTGTCGTTGCGACCGAAAATTTTCCAGCAGAAACCTGTCAATGGCTCAACGCTTTCGGTCGAGACGCGAGATGTCGCGCTGGATGAAAGCAAAATCCGCGCGAAGGTCGTCGAGGTTAAGCAGGAATCAGGTGGAGCTGTTGACCTGACCGAGGCGGATTTTATCGTTTCAGGCGGGCGCGGCATGAAAGCGGCGGAAAATTTTACGCTGATTGAAGAGCTGGCGAAAACTATCGGCGCGACGGTCGGAGCATCTCGAGCGGTCATTGATGCGGACTGGCGGCCTCATTCGGATCAAGTCGGGCAGACGGGCAAAACCGTTTCACCCACGCTCTATATCGCATGTGGAATTTCCGGAGCTGTGCAGCATTTAGCGGGAATGAGCAGTTCCAAGGTTATCGTGGCCGTCAACAAAGACCCGGACGCTCCGATTTTCAGAGTCGCGACCTACGGAATCGTCGGTGATGCTCTGAAAATCGTGCCGGTTCTAACGGAAGCTATCAAGCAGGCGAAAACAGAATAATGCGCCCTACGCTTTCGCGAAATATTCTTATTCTATCGCTGGGACTTCTTCTGTTTGCCGCGGTTCCTTGTCGAGCGAGTGTCAACGTTGATAGTCTGTATGCGCGTGCTCAGCAAGCTTATGACTCTGCGGACTTTGAAGAAGCTCGAGTAATAGCTACAAATGTGCTCTATCTCCATAAATCTGGGATGAGTACTCTACAAGCGCGCCAATTTCACGAGCTTCTTGCATCAGCGTTGGTAGTGCTAAACCAGCGTGAGGATGCTCTTCGAGAGTTTACGGAACTTCTCAAGCTTGATCGGTATTGGAATCTTGGTCCAATGCCTCCCCCAAAGATCAAAGAGGTTTTCGACGAAGCGCGTCATGAATATTGGAAGTGGTTAAATTTACCGGCTGCAGAGCGCCTTTCACCCGGAGAGTTGAAATTCGGCGCGTCTTGGCGATCAGCGGTTTTGCCCGGCTGGGGGCAGTTCTATAAAGGTCAGAAAGTTCGCGGCACCGCATTCATGGCGACGCAGCTTTTGTCGCTGGTGGCGCTGGCGGTGCTGCAATCAGAAGTGAACCGGCAGCATGATGACTATATGGGAGCGGAAGGCGCTGCAGCCGCCAACGCTTATGGTGATTATCGGAACGCATGGCGCACGCGCAATGTTGTCGGATATGTCACTGTCGGAATCTATGTTGCCTCATACCTTGATGCACTTTATTCGCCTCCGGCGCGAAAATAGTCATTCACCATTCACGTCACATTAGGAAATCCCACTCTAAACATTTTGAAGATTGTCCTTGTCGGTCCCGCCTATCCCTTTCGGGGTGGCATCGCGCAGCATGGTCAGGTGCTCTGCCAGAAGCTCACAGAAGCCGGTCATGATGCGCTGATGGTCTCTTTTAAGCGGCAGTTTCCGCGTTTGATTTTTCCGGGCAAGACCCAGATGGATCCCTCGCAGGAACGATTGCCGGTGACGACCTACCCCGTCTTCGCTCCCCTGAATCCTCTTTCGTGGTGGCAAAGCTATCGCAGAATTAGAGACGAGAAGCCGGACGTCGTGCTTTTCAACTGGTTCACTCCTTTTTTTGCGCCGGGTTTCTGGGCAGTGAGCCGGCTCGTGCGCTGGGGAACAAAGGCGCGGATTATCTATCTCCTGCACAATGTTATTCCCCATGAAAATCTCCCCTGCAGCCGTTTCTTGACGCGATTGGCTCTTCGAACGGCGGATGCGTATGTCACCCATGCTCGAGCGGTCGAACAAGACCTTTTGCAATGGCTCCCAAAAGTCAAACCTGAGCAGATTTCCGTCTCGCCGCTTCCTCTCTTTGAATGTTTTGAACTTTTTACAGGTACAACACAGGAAGCTCGCGCAGCGCTAAACGTGAAAGCGTCGAAGGTGCTGCTTTTCTTTGGCCTGATTCGCGAATACAAGGGACTGCATTTTCTTCTTCGTGCGATGCCGGAAATCGTGAAGCGTTTAAATCATGATGTGCAGTTGTTCATTGTAGGAGAATTCTATAAGGGACGTAGCGAATACGACAATCTTATTCGAGAGTTGGACATCGGCGAGCATGTCACGATCCATGATGAGTATATACCCAATGAAGATGTCGGACGCTATTTCGCGGCAGCGGATGTGGCGGTGCTTCCTTACAAAACAGCGACGCAAAGTGCGATTATCCAGACAGCTTATCATCTGGAATGTCCGGTGATAACAACCGATGTCGGCGGACTTGCTGAAGTGGTCGAAGAGGGTGTGACCGGATTTGTAGTTCCGCCGGAGAATCCCGCAGCCATCGCCGAAGCCGTGGAAACGTTCTTCGCTCGCGGAGGGCGAGAGGCGTTGCGGGAAGGCATTCTGCGAGAGCGAAGCAAATACTCCTGGGAGAGGATGGTAAAGATTATTGAGAAATCAGCAGAGAAATCGAGGTAATAGGTGAGCGAAGAAATCAACTATGATTCCGTAAAAGAACCATTAGGACGATTGGTGTCGCGTTGCGCGTGGCTGCGCGAACTTTTTTTTATGGCGCTTGGTGCTCTTTTTTTGCGGGAATGGTATGTGAAGCGAGCGCTCCGACAACTCGCGGAGGAGCGTTCGGATTGGGAAATTTTTGATGCTGGTTCGGGTTTCGGTCAATACACTCATTTCATGGCTCGGAATTTTCCGAAGGCAATAATTCATGCCATAGATGTTAAGCCGGAACAAATCAAAGATTCCAACTGGTTTGCTGAAAGAGTGGGAGATAGGAATTGCACGTTCGAGGTTGGCGATTTGACGGAATTCCGGCGACCGGATGCCTTTCACCTGACTCTTTGCGTAGATGTCATGGAGCATATTCTCGATGACAATAAAGTTTTTTCCAATATCTTCGCGTCGCTGAAAGACGGAGGGTATTTTCTGATATCAACGCCGTCAGCCGATGAACCTTCCGATGAGAAAGTTGGGGAGGTGCATAGTTTTGTCGGAGAACATGTGCGCGACGGTTATGAAGAAGGGGAGTTGCGGCGGAAACTCGAAAAGGCAGGCTTCCGTGTGCTCACTATGAAACGCACCTACGGCCCTTGGGGGTTATTCGCTTGGCGGCTGCTTCAGGGAATTCCCATGCGGCTTCTGGATAAGTCGAAGCTCTTTGCTCTGCTGTTGATTCCTTATTATCTTGTGGTTTATCTCCCGGCCGCTTTTTGCATGTCGGTGGACGTGCGAACCTTCAACACGACGGGGGGAGGTTGGCTCGCGCTGGCTCAAAAGTGAGCGGTTTTTTGAAAGGATAATTTTATGTCCGATGTGCGACATCCTTGGCGAGGACTCCTGCTGGCGACAGTGATTTGTGTCGCGGCAGGAGTCTTTATTTTTGCGAACTATTTCTACGACGCTTTTCCCGAAGCCTCCGTAAAATTCGATTTGCCCAAAGGGGAAGCTACCCAAAAAGCGACGGAATTCCTGCGCGAACAAGGCGAAGAAAATATCAGCCAGTATCATCGCAGCATCGTCTTTTCTATGGACCGGATGGCATCGAACTATCTCGAACGCGAGGTGGGTTTGGAGCGCGCCAATCGCCTGATGGCGGATTCTGTCGCCGTTTGGTTTTGGTATTTGCGATTTTTCCAGCCGTTGCAGAAGCTCGAATACGACGTTCTCTACACGCCCAGCGGTCGACTGGTAAAATACTCCCGCTATCTGGAAGAAGATGCGTCCGGAGCTTTTCTCAGTTTGGACAGCGCGCGCGTATTGGCAGTGGAATTCCTCACAACGCAGCAGATTTCTATAGCTGATTTGGAGGAGAAGCACGCGGCTTCTCAGGATATGCCATCTCGCCGCGATCACAGTTTCGAATGGGAAAAGCGTGGTTTTCGCGCCGCCGAAGCCGAGCTTCGATACCGCGTCGAAATTCAGGGAGATGAAATCGGCTTCTTTCGGGAATATGTGAAAGTTCCTGAAAGCTGGCAGCGAGCATATCAGAAATCGCGAGCGTCAAACGAGCTCTATCAGAACTTGGCTCAGTTGCTCGCTGTTTTGCTGGGTATCGGCATGATTGTAATGCTGTTTCGCCAGATACGGCGGCGGACACTGGTGGGACGGGTGCCTTTGAGATTGGGAATCGCACTGGCGATTGGACTTTTTCTTTTAGCTGTCAACTCCCTGCCTCTGGCTCAAATGGGATACGATACCACCGACTCCTTTACCAGCTTTTATCTGAAGTTTTTCCTCGTGGCGGTTTTCGGTTCGGCGATGACCGGAGCTATGCTCTGGCTGGCAGCGCAATCCGGCGAACCGCTCTATCGCAGACTTCTGCCGGAAAAACTCAGCCTTGAAAAAACGTTTACCGTCCGTGCGACGCGGACGCGAGCCTTTGCGCGAGCGACGGTCGCGGGATACGCGATGACCTTTGCGCATATCGGAGCGGTCATTCTCTTCTATCTGTTCGGAAAGAAAATTGGATTCTGGGTCCCGCAGGAAGTGGATTATTCCAATGCGGTTTCTTCATTTCTGCCTTGGCTCTATCCGCTCGTGATTTCGTTTTATGCGGCGACCTTCGAAGAATTTACCTTCCGCTTCTTCGCTATTCCTTTCTTGAAGAAAATTTTCCGCAGCACATTACCGGCGGTGATTCTTCCCGCGCTCATCTGGGGATTTCTCCATTCAGCCTATCCACAGGAGCCGGGATGGGTTCGAGGAATCGAGGTCGGCGCTATCGGTGTCGTCGCAGGATATATGATGCTGCGCTTCGGAATTCTGGCAACACTCGTTTGGCATTACACGATAGATGCCTTTTTCATCGGCTTCTTCCTGTTAAAATCCGGTTCGACCTATCTGGTGGTTTCCGGTGTTTTGGTTTGTGCGGTTCTAATAGTTCCACTTATTGTCGCGTTGGCTTATGTCATACGCACTCGTACGTTTGGCACAGCAGAAGGACTGACGAACCGCGATATCGAAATACAAATTGCCGGGCACGCAGTTACAACAGCTCCCCTTGCGCAGGCTCCATCGCCGGGCGTCACGTGGCAAGCGCCCCGCTGGAACAAAGCGCGCTGGCTGATATGGGCGGGAATCACATCGTTATAGTTCTTGATTCTCATTGCCGTTCATCTGAGGAGAATCGGCGATGGTATTCGCTGGAAAATAAGCCCCGAAAACGCGAAAGAGATTTCCC
>CBDVDL010000130.1:0-5797 GCA_965372735.1 uncultured Alphaproteobacteria bacterium
GCTTGCGCAGTTCTTTGGTTTTGCCTTTGACTTCTTCGAGCGACTGATTGAACGGCACGTAAAAATCCTTGACGACCTGTTCCCAAGCGATTTTTTTATTCTCGATGGAATCAAGCTCCTCTTCCATTTTAGCGGTAAAGGAAACGCTGAAGATATCAGGAAACTGCTCCACGAGAAGCTTGTTGACGGTTTCGCCGAGTTCGGTGCTATGGAAGCGGCGCTCGATTTTTTCGATATACCGTCGCGCGGTCAGTGTCGTGATAATCATCGCGTATGTGGACGGCCTGCCGATTCCCAGCTCATCGAGTTCTTTGACGAGCGAGCCTTCGTTAAAGCGAGGCGGCGGCTGGGTGAAATGCTGTTTCCGCTCCAATTTTTTGAGCTTGTAGGTTTCGCCGACGGTGAGCTTCGGCAATTCCCGCGAGGCTTCTTCTTCTGTCCGGTCATCATAGAGTTGCTGGTAGCCTTTGAACAGTGTGCGGCGGCCTGTCGCGCGCAGTTCGCCTTTCCCGGCTTTGATAGTCGCGGTCGTGCTTTGGAAGCGGGCGTCCGCCATCTGGGAAGCGACGAAGCGCTTCCAAATTAGTTCGTAGAGTTTGAACTGGTCGGCGCTGAGGAATGACTTCACGCTCTTGGGTTCCCGATGGACATCTGTAGGCCGAATTGCTTCGTGCGCGTCCTGCGCCCGGCGGCTTTTCTTGAAGAAGCGCGCCTTTTTGGGAAGGAAATCTTCACCGAATTGCTCGGTGATGTGCGCACGCACCGCATCAAGGGCTTCGTTTGCTGTGCGTGTCGAGTCGGTTCGCATATAGGTAATGAGTCCAACCGGCCCTTCTTTCCCAAGTTCGATGCCTTCATAGAGAGCCTGCGCGACCGCCATCGTTTTCTTGTTCGAGAACCGAAGCCGGCGCGCGGCGTCCTGTTGGAGCGTGCTGGTCGTGTAGGGCGGCGACGGCGAGCTCTTGACTTTTTTCTCCGCTAAATCCGCAAGCGTGAAGGTTGCTTTTTCAAGCGCTTTGACGATATTCTTTGCGTCGGCTTCTTTAGCGACATCTTTATTGACCTTCTTGCCCTGCCATTTGAAAAGCAGAGCCTGAAACGCCTCCTTGTTCTTCGTCAGCAGGTCTGCGGTAATCGACCAGTATTCCAGCGGTTTAAAGGCGCGGATTTCCGCTTCACGTTCGCATAGCAGCCGCAACGCTACAGACTGCACGCGTCCGGCTGAGAGTCCGCGGGCGATAATCTTCTGGATAATCGGGGACACCTTGTAGCCGACAAGTCTATCCAAAATCCGGCGCGCTTGCTGAGCATCCACTCTCGCCTGATCAATTTTTCCGGGGTGAGCAATGCCGCTCTTCACTGAAGCCGGGGTAATTTCATTGAAGAGTACCCGGTGTACATGATTCTCGGTTGTACCGATTATTTGCGCAACATGCGCTGCAATCGCTTCTCCTTCACGGTCAGGGTCAGTCGCGATAAAGATTTCTGCAGCTTTCTTCGCTTTACGAGAAATCACATCTATAACGCTCTGTTTTCCTTGAATGACCTCGTATTTCGGAGTAAATCCATTCGAGACATCAACGCCGAGGCTTTTCTTCGGCAAATCAAGAATATGCCCGACGGAGGCTTCGACCAGATAGTCTGACCCGAGGTACTTTTCAATCGTTCGCGCTTTTGCCGGTGATTCGACAATCACCAGCTTTGTCGTCGTCTTTTTCTTGGCCTTTGGCATGAATTCCTTTCAGATAAGCAAAAGCTTTAAGCTTACGCTCAAAGCTCGAAAAAAACAGATACTTCGTTTTTGGACTCACTTTTCAAATTCATGACACCGAATTTAAGTCCGTGCATTAAATATGCCTCTTTCGCCGAAAGCCTCAGTGGACGGAATCCGATGGAGGCTGGGTAAAAGAGAGGTTGGTAGGAGTAGTCCACCCCTGAACATCGCTTTCCAGGAGGTGCGAGGCAACAATGAGCTTGACTTCGTCCTCGGTGACTCGCGAGTGTCCCACCATTAGAATCTGTTCCAAAATCATTTCGATGTCGCGGGCATCCAGAACACCCAAATGCTGCAATTGCAGCAGGTATCCGTAGGCCTTAGGATTCAGAAACAGTTTTTCGATACGGTGGAGAACACGCTGAGAATGCGGAAGCTGAACATCATCCGGCTCACGGCGCTCGACACGTTTTTGAAACCGTTCGATGAAAAACGAGAGAGCAGTGGCGACTTCCCGCGGTGTGAAACCTCTCTGCAAAAGATCGTCAGACATCGTCTCAACTTCCTCTAATTCCACGCGTTGAGAACGGATTTCTCCTATCACATACACCAAGATTTCAACTAAACGCTGGTCCATTGATCCCCTTTCAGAACGACGCTGGTCAAAGGTAATTTAGTAGGCGAAAAATCGTGAAGACTTCCGTAAGGTAATCAATTAATCCGGAAAAGGCAAGAGAAAAACGCAAGGAAATTATGTTATGTCATCGCACCGTGGCATTTCTTGTATTTCTTGCCACTTCCGCAGGGACAAGGGTCGTTTCGACCGACTTTTTTGACGCGAATCGGTTGTTTTTTACCTGCCGGAGCGGCCCCTCCGGGAGGCGGCGCTTGGCCACCGGCTTGAGCGTAGGCCATCCCGGAACTGTCCGCATGAGAATAACTGGCCCTCGCAGCGGCCTGTTCACGAGGCGTAGGGGCTCCGACCGGTTCGCCTTCCGGTCTCAGCTGCGCTCGAAAGATAAATCTTAACGCCTCCTCATTGACCTCATCGAGCATGGACTGGAATTGCGTAAACCCCTCCTTTTTATACTCGATAAGCGGGTCTTTCTGACCATAAGCACGCAGTCCGACTCCTTCTTTTAGACGGTCCATCTCATAGAGATGTTCCTTCCATTTCTCGTCGATGACGCGCAGGATAGCAATACGCTGCAACTGCTCAAAAAGTTCCGCCCCGAGGCTTTTGCGCCGACGTTCGTAGAGTTCGAGGACTTTTTCCTCCACGGCGTCCCGCGGGTCTTTTCCATCCGAAGAAAGCGCGCTGATGCCACCAAGACTGATGGTATCGAGGAGAAAGACTTTCAGCAGATCTTCTTGAAACTCCGGCAAGAACCCGCTTTCCTCTTCGTCAGACGCATGTTTTTCAAAAAGGTAGTCCAGGTAATCGGCAATCATTTCCCGAACCAGAGGATCCGGGTCTTTCCCCTGAAGCGCGATATTTCGGCGCGTGTAAACGACCGTGCGCTGTTGGTTCATCACGCCGTCATAGTCGAGCAGGTGCTTTCGGATTCCGAAGTTGTACGCTTCCACGCGCTTTTGAGCATTGCCGATGGAGCGCGTAATCATCCGATGCGTGATAACTTCTCCCTCTTCAATCCCTAAACGATCCATGATAGACGCGATGCGATCCGAGCCGAAAAGCCGCATTAAATCATCTTCGAGTGACAGAAAGAATCGGCTGTATCCCGGATCGCCCTGACGCCCCGCGCGGCCTCGAAGCTGACGGTCAATACGTCGCGCTTCATGGCGCTCGGTACCGATGATATGCAGTCCGCCCTCGGCTTTTGTCTTATCTCCCGGCTCTCCATTCCAGTGAACCACACCTTCGCCGAGTTTGATGTCTGTGCCGCGCCCCGCCATGTTCGTGGCGATGGTGATGGTACCGGGCTGTCCGGCCTGCGTCACGATATCCGCTTCCCGTTCGTGGTGCTTGGCATTGAGCACATTGTGAGGGATGTTGCGGCGCTTTAACATGCGCGAGAGAACTTCCGATGTATCGACGGTTGCTGTTCCTACGAGAACCGGCTGGCGCGCCTCATGAAGCTCGGCGATTTCATCGATGACCGCGTTGTATTTCTCGCGCTTCGTGCGGAAGATAACATCATTGACATCTTCGCGGCGAACATCATCATTCGTCGGAATCACCACGACTTCAAGCTTGTAGATATCATAGAACTCGTGTTCTTCGGTTTCGGCAGTACCGGTCATTCCGGCCAGTTTCTTATAGAGGCGGAAATAATTCTGGAGCGTAATCGTGGCGATGGTCTGCGTTTCGCGCTCGATGGTGACGCCTTCTTTCGCTTCGATTGCTTGATGGAGCCCGTCCGAGTAGCGTCGCCCGTGCATGAGCCGACCGGTGAATTCGTCCACGATGACAATTTTGCCGTCATCAATGACGTATTCGACATCTTTTTCATAGAGCGAATAAGCTCGCAGAAGCTGCGACACATTTTGAATGCGTTCGCTGCGCTGCAGATAAAGCTCTTGAACTTTTTCGCGGGCTTCCGCTTTTTGTTCGGGAGACAGCGCCGCGTTATTTTCGATCTGGGCGAATTCATCGGGCAAATCCGGCAGGATGAACAGGTCGGGATCTCCGCCTAATTGCTTTGTGAGAACTTCGCGGCCTTTTTCCGTCAGGTCAACGACATGGGTTTTTTCATCGATGGAAAAGAAGAGCTCTTCATCGAGCTCGTGCATTTTTTTGTCGCGTACGTAGTCGTTTTCCACGCGCTGCATGAAGCGTTTTTTGCCGGTTTCGCCAAAGATTCGTACGAGGCGTTTATGTTTGGGCTGTCCCCGCTGACACAGGAGAAGTTTTTTACCGACTTCGTAATCCTCGAAGGCATCGTCTTCTTCAAAACGCTTTTCGACTTCCGAGATAATGGACGTGATGAAATTGCGCTGTAAGCGCACCACATGATCCACCACCCCTTTCATCTCCTGAAAGCGATGCGTGGAACGCGCGACAGGTCCGGAAATAATCAGCGGCGTTCTCGCTTCATCGATCAGAACCGAATCCACCTCATCCACAATCGAGTAGTGATGCCCGCGCTGTACGACTTCCTCCATCGTGAGCGCCATGTTGTCGCGCAGGTAATCGAAACCGAATTCGCTGTTCGTGCCGTAGGTGATATCCGCCTGATAATGCTGCTTGCGTTCGTCGGGCGGCATGTCCGAGATGATGCGTCCGACGGTGATGCCGAGAGCTTCGTAAACCTGTCCCATCCATTCCGAGTCGCGCTGAGCCAGATAATCGTTCACGGTAATCAGGTGACAGCCTTTGCCTGTGAGCGCGTTCAGATAGAGCGGCATGGTCGCCACGAGCGTTTTACCTTCGCCCGTGGCCATCTCGGCGATTTTGCCCTGATGCAGGATGATGCCGCCGATAAGCTGCACGTCATAGGGTATCATGTCCCATGCTGTTTTGTGCCCGCGCAGGTCGAACTCATTACCCATAGAGCGACGGCAGGCGTTTTTCACCAGCGCGAACGCTTCGGGCAACAGGCCGTCGAGAGTTTCTCCGGCGGCGAGTCTGTCGCGGAATTCCTGCGTCTTCTTCGGCAAGTCAGCGTCGGTGAGCGTCTGCTGGTACTCTTCTTCGATGTCGTTTATTTGACGGACAATCGGCCAGAGATGCTTGACGGCGCGTTCGTATTTTGAACCGAAGATTTTAGTGAGAAAATCAAACATATATTTGCGATGTTTGTGTTATCGATTATCGCGGTTCCAACACGCGGGAGCGTGTTGGCTAGTGGAAATTTATTAGTGTTGGTTAGTGAATAAATATCTATCAAACTAGGCAACACGCTCCTGCGTGTTGCACAGATTTCTTACATTCCCAATTGCAGGCGTTGGGCTAAGAACTCGGGGAGGCCGGCCTGACGGATTTTTTCGGCGGCGCTCTCTACTGGATAAACGTCACGAATCCATTGAAAAGTTCCCGAGTCGGTTTCATAAAGCCCGCAGCAGAAGCGCGGGTCGCCGTCGCGAGGCTGTCCGACGGAACCGACGTTGATGATTCGTTTA